>CAMHUJ010000323.1 GCA_946188175.1 uncultured Ruminococcus sp. | reverse complement strand
GCTACGGTCGGAACAGGTAATATCGTCGGCGTTGCAACAGCAATTGCGGCAGGCGGTGCAGGCGCGCTCTTTTGGATGCAGCTCGCTGCATTTCTCGGAATGGCGACAAAATATGCAGAAGGACTGCTCGCTGTCAAATACCGTGTCAGGGACGAAAACGGAAATATCCTCGGCGGTCCTTTCTATTATATTGAAAACGGACTCGGCAGAAAATGGAAATGGCTCGGCAAACTGTTTGCACTGTTCGGACTGCTTGCGGGCATCATGGGCATCGGTACGATCACACAGATCAACGGCATCACATCAGCCGCAAATAATTTCTTCGATCCGCAGCAAAGCCATACAGTTTCTGTATTCGGCATGGAATATACATGGACAACAGTCATTTCAGGTGCTGTCATCATGCTGCTGACCGCGCTGATCGTCATAGGCGGCATCAAGCGCATCGCAACGGTTTCAGAGGTCGTCGTACCTGTTATGATCGTGGCATATGTCGGCTGCTGCCTGACGATCATCTTCTGTCATATCACGGAAATCCCTTCGGCTGTCGCTTCAATCATCAGGGGTGCTTTCAGTCTGAAAGCCGCGGCAGGCGGTGCAGCGGGTACGGTCATGATGTACGCGATGAAGAGCGGCGTAGCGAGAGGTATTTTCTCGAATGAAGCCGGTCTCGGCTCTGCCCCGATCGCAGCCGCCGCTGCAAGGACCAGCGAGCCTGCGCGGCAGGGACTTGTGACAATGACAGGTACGTTTATTGATACGATCATCGTCTGCACCATGACGGGACTTGCGATCATCATGTCGGGGAGCCACAATGCTTCTGAGCTGAAAGGCGTAATGATCACGATGAACGCCTTTGATTACGGTCTGCCGTTCAGCGGGCGCGTATCCTCCTTCATTCTGATGTCCTGTCTGGCTGTATTCGCATTTACGACCATTCTTGGCTGGAACTATTATTCGGAACGGTGTCTGTCTTATCTGGTCGGCGCAAATAAGACGCTCACTGCGGTATACAGGTGGGTTTATATCGCTGCGGTGTTCATCGGTCCGTATCTAGCAGTTGAAGCCGTATGGAATCTGGCGGATATTTTCAACGGACTTATGGCTGTCCCGAATGTCATTGCGATCATTTTGCTTTCCGGTGTGGTTTCTTCTGAGACAAAGGATTATCTGACAAGGCTGAAAGAAGGCAGAATCAAGGAATAATACCGGTCGGCTCCTGCGCAGTCAGAACTGTCATTCGTTTTTCATTCACTGCATATTTCAAAACCGGCAGGGAGAATGCTTCCTGCCGGTTTTTATGTTCTCTGTATCTGATTCGGAAAATGTGTTTGACAACTTCACGCTGTATGTGGTATAATGAATTGTAACCTGATTCTCAGAACGGAAGCATCCGCATGTGAAGGGAGAGGCCGTATGATGCCGGCTGTATCTCATTTTTATTCTGATTCGTTTGGATGGATTTTTGGACAAGCGAACAGCGAAATGCAGCAGCCTTTCAGAATCCTTATAAAAAAGCATAAGGAATATCTCCGGCTGTGTCGTATATGTAATGAAAGCAGATGATGCGAAACAAACCGCGGCGTCTGCGGAGCAGAATAATGAAATGAATTGAATACTGTTTTGAGGAGGATACGAACATGAAAAAATTACAACTGACAGCAGCAGCCCTTGCATGCATGTGTCTGTTTGCATCCTGCGGCGACAAAAGTGAGCAATGTGCGGATACCATGGTAGAAAATAGTTATGCCATGGGGGATACAGCAGCCAATGAGGATCGTTCAGACGCCTACTATGACTCGGCAGAAGAGGAGTACAGGAAGGATTACAGCCTGGATGCCGAAGCAGCAGATTACACGCAGGCGGATGTCAAGGCGATTAACACGCAAATGCTGGTCTATTCCTGCGATATGAGCATTGATGTGCTGGAATTTGACGATTCTGTGGACAAGCTCCATGATCTGATCAACAAGTATAAAGGATTCATCGAGAGTGAGAACTATTCCGACGGCGGCAATACATCCCAGTGGAAGTACAACGACGAGCAGAAATGGAAAACGCTCAGCACCTTGATCAGAATACCGAGCGCATCCTATGATGATTTCTGCAAGGACGTTGAGAATGTCGGCGATATCAGAAAGAAAAATGCGTCTGTGCAGAATCTGAGCACGGAATATTCTGACCTGAAAACCACGCTCAAAATCTATGAAGCAAAGGAAAAGCGCTATATTGATCTGCTCGCGGAAATGAAGAGTGAGAGCGAAGCAATTTCGGTCGAGAAAGAGCTGACAAATATTCAGGTTGAGATCGCAAGAATCAAAACGCGCATGAACAATATCGAGAATGATGTTGCATATTCCTATATTGATCTGACCGTCAACGAGGTGCGTGAATATACCGCAGAACCGGTCATCGAGAAGACCGATACGTTCGGTCAGCGGCTGAAGAATACCGTTTCCAAAACATGGCACGGATTCCTTGAATTCCTCGAGGGACTGCTGTTCCTCATCATCAGACTGCTGCCGTATCTCCTGCTGCTCGGCATCGTTCTGTACCTGCTTAATCTGATCAGAAAAGCAATCAGGAAAAAAAGAGCCGCCCGTGATGCGGCATGGTATCAGGCGCATATGAATGCACAGTCCGGAATACCGGATGCAGCTGCAAATGCCGCAGCTGTGGCAGCAGAAGCCGCGCAAAGCGACGGAGAAGCAGAAAGCACAGAATCCAAAAATGAATGATAAGCGCGCAATCATACGCGCCGTATCGGAAAGAACCAGCCTCGCCATTCCGGCGAGGCTGGCAGTTTATGCATCAAAAAGAATCGTTCCGGCAGACTGCGAGAACCGGTCTGTCAGACAGTGTAATGCGCGATTGTTGTCGATGAGCACATTGTCGCCTTTGCGGAAAGCGCAGGCAACTGGTTTATGCGGAATGCTGCTGCGCGAGCCAGTCGGTGAGACCGGCATAGAGCGTGAGCGCGACCTGATGTTGATAGTCGGGGTCGGCGAGCCGTGCGGCTTCCTCCGGATTGGACAGAAATCCGCATTCCGCCATGACCATCGGATGCTCGCAGAACCAGCAGAGAAAGAGTTCCTTGCCGCAGCGCTTGATCTCGCGCTCATTCTGCGGCTGGAGCAGCGTCCGGAACTGCGTCTGCATGGACTGCGCAAGGCTTTCGGATTTGGCATTGGTCGGGGCGTAGAACATCTGCGCGCCGCTGTATCTGGGGTCGGTAAACTGGTTCTGATGAATCGAAATGCAGACGGCGTTTTCCGGTGCATTCAGGATTTCGAGCCTGTTGTCCATATCGGAGCTTTTCTGGTTTGCGATGCCTTCGATGCCTGCATCATGAATGGAGCGGTCGGTGTCGCGCGTGACCTGCACCTCAAAGCCGGAGATTTCGAGCAGTCCGCGCAGGTCAAGCAGAATGTTCAGGTTGATGCCCTTCTCCGGAATGCCGTCCGCCGAGGAGCATCCGCCGTCTATCCCGCCGTGTCCGGCGTCCAGTACAATGACAGGGGACTGCGCGGCAGATGTGGTCACGGCATCCGGTGCGTTCTGTTCGTTCCGCCACGCTGCGAGCTTCATCCCAGCAGCGCTGACAGCGAGGATCCCGAAGAACA
>CAMHUJ010000322.1 GCA_946188175.1 uncultured Ruminococcus sp. | reverse complement strand
AAAGGAGTGTTGAATATGACGACACAGGAAAAGCTCGAAAAAATCGTAAAGATTCTCGACAGCAAAAAGGCGGAGAATATTCAGGTCATCGGCATCACCAATCTGACGATCATTGCCGATTACTTTGTCATCGCAACCGGTACGAGCACGACGCAGGTCAAGTCCCTCGCGGATGAGGTCGATTTCCAGCTCGGACAGGAGGGCATCGAGCCGCGCGGCGTCGAGGGCGTCAGAGCGGCAAACTGGATCGTGCTTGATTACAGCGATATCGTCGTGCATGTGTTCTACCGCGACACCAGAGACGAATATCAGCTCGAGCGTCTCTGGGCGGACGGCGAGCAGGTCGATATCTCGCATCTGCTGACGGAGGCGTAATGACGCTGGACAAGGGGCAGAAAATCTGCATCGGCATTGCGCTGTATCTGATTCTCAAGCCCGTGTGCAACTGCCTTGTACTCGGCGGTTCCCTTGCACCGCTTGTGATCGGCATTGCCGCGCTGATTCTTTTGTATTTCGGCGTGAAGCACAGCAATACGGTGTTTGCGGTTCTGCTGATGCTCGGCGCCTGCGCCTATCTGCCGGACAACATCCGCAATCTCGGTTTCAATTCATATCTGATCTATCTGCTCGAAGGCATCGCGGATATGCTCTGCGCGGTCGTGCTCGCATTTCAGTCCGATGTCCGGAAGCATTGCAAATTGTCAAATTAAGCGAAAGTGAGGCTTTTCTAATATGCAGGAATACAGTTTTTCCGCAGTCGAAAAAAAGTGGCAGGATTACTGGGATGCACACCAGACCTTCCGCGCAGAGAACGGTTCTGATAAAAAGAAGTTCTATGCGCTCGTCGAGTTCCCGTATCCTTCCGGCCACGGTATGCACGTCGGACACATCAAGGCTTACTCCGGCCTCGAGGTCGTCAGCAGAAAGCGCCGTTTGCAGGGCTACAATGTCCTGTTCCCGATCGGCTTCGATGCTTACGGTCTGCCGACGGAGAATACCGCAATCAAGACCGGCGTACATCCGCGTCAGGTGACCGATGAGAACATCAAAAAGTTTACCGGTCAGCTCAAGCGCGTCGGCTTCTCCTTTGACTGGTCGCGCGTGGTCGATACCACCGAGGAGGGCTACTACAAGTGGACACAGTGGATCTTCCTCAAGATGTTTGAGAACGGACTTGTATTCCGCGATAAGACCATGGTCAACTACTGCCCTTCCTGCAAGGTTGTCCTCTCCAATGAGGATTCGCAGGGCGGCAAGTGCGATATCTGCCACAGCGATATCGTCCAGAAGACCAAGGAGGTCTGGTATCTCCGGATTACCAAGTATGCAGACAAGCTCCTCGAGGGTCTGGAGACCGTCGATTATCTGCCGAATATCAAGCTCCAGCAGGAGAACTGGATCGGCAAATCGACCGGTGCATTTGTCAATTTCAAAATCAAGGAGCAGGATGAACAGCTCCGTATTTATACCACCCGTCCGGATACGCTCTACGGCGTGACCTTCATGGTCATGGCGCCGGAGCATCCGATGATCCAGAAATACCGCGATGCGATCACAAATATCGCAGAGCTGGATGCCTACAAGGCAGAATGTGCGAAGAAGACCGAGTTTGAGCGTACCCAGCTTGTCAAGGATAAGACCGGCGTGAAGATCGAGGGTCTGACCGCAGTCAATCCGCTGACCGGCAAGGAGATCCCGATTTATATTTCCGATTATGTCATGATGGGCTACGGTACCGGCGCGATTATGGCGGTTCCGGCACATGATACCCGTGACTATGAATTTGCAAAGAAATTCGGCATTGATATCATCGAGGTCATCAAAGGCGGCGATATCTCCAAGGAAGCCTATACCGGTGACGGCGAAATGGTCAATTCCGATGAACTGAACGGCATCACGAACAAGAAGGATGCCATTGCAAAGGTACTGAAGGTCCTCGAAGCAAAGGGCTGCGGCGAGGCAGGCGTTCAGTACAAGATGAAGGACTGGGCGTTCAACCGTCAGAGATACTGGGGCGAGCCGATTCCGCTCGTACACTGCCCGAAGTGCGGCATTGTCGCGGTTCCGTATGATGAACTGCCGCTGAAGCTGCCGCCGGTCGAGAACTTCGAGCCGGGTACCGACGGCGAATCGCCGCTTGCAAAGCTCGATTCCTTCGTCAACTGCAAGTGCCCGCAGTGCGGCGGCGCTGCAAAGCGTGAGACTGATACGATGCCGCAGTGGGCAGGCTCCTCGTGGTACTTCCTGCGCTACTGCGATCCGCACAATGACAAGTGCCTTGCCGATATGGACGTACTGAAATACTGGATGCCGGTTGACTGGTATAACGGCGGCATGGAGCATGTTACGCGCCATATGATCTACTCCCGCTTCTGGCATAAGTTCCTCTATGATATCGGTGTTGTCCCGACACCGGAACCCTATGCAAAGCGTACCGCGCAGGGCCTGATTCTCGGTCCGGACGGCGACAAGATGTCCAAGTCCAAGGGCAATGTCATTGACCCGAATGATGTCGTCGATCAGTACGGCGCGGATGTGCTGCGTCTGTATGTCCTCTTTATGGGCGACTATGAGAAGGCAGCGCCGTGGAGCGAGGACAGCGTCAAGGGCTGCAAGCGCTTCCTTGACCGTATCTGGGCATTGCAGGATACAGCGATGCGCTCATGACCCCGATGCACAAGACGATCCGCAAGGTCTCCGAGGATATCGAAAACCTCAAGTTCAATACCGCAATCGCAGCGATGATGACGCTTGTCAACCAGATCTATGCGGCAGGCAGCATCACGAAGGGCGAGCTCCGCACGCTGCTGATTCTGCTCAATCCGTTTGCACCGCATATGACCGAGGAAATCTTCTCGCAGCAGGGCTTCGGCATCCTCAATGAGCAGTCGTGGGTCGAGTACGATCCGGAACTGTGCGTCGAGGCAGAGGTCGAGATCGTTGCACAGGTCTGCGGCAAGATCAAGGCAAAGCTGATGATTCCGCAGGGTGCCGATGAAGCAACGGTTGTCGCGCTGGCAATGAAGGATGAAAACATGCAGAAGGCGCTTGCCGGAAAAACAATTCGCAAGCAGATTTATGTACAAAATAAGCTGGTGAATTTTGTTGCAAATTAACGAAAACCGGACGGAATCTGTCTCTCAGGAGAAATCCGCTTGACAAAAGGTATAAAATGTGATACAATATACCTATATTCATATTCAGCTCATAAGGAGCATCCGATACCCTGATTGTGATAGCTCTTTATAGATATCCTCTGTCGGGTGACAAAGGGAGGGAAAAATTCGTGGCAGAAGTACGCGTTGGTAAGAACGAGTCCTTGGACACTGCTCTCAAGCGTTTCAAGCGTTCCTGCGCAAAAGACGGCGTCATCGCTGAGGTTCGCAAGCGCGAGCACTACGAGAAGCCTTCCGTAAAGCGTAAGAAGAAGTCTGAAGCAGCTCGTAAGCGCAAGTTCTGATGTCGTCGGGAGTCGTTCGCCGTGCCGCTGCGCACTGCGCTTCGTGCAGGAGCGAGAATTCCGTTGCCCTGTATATATCACATACGGGATCATGACGAAACAAGAAAAAAGACACAGCATCGCGTTTTGCGGTGCTGTGCTTTTTTGTGCTTTGAATGGGGGAGTATCCAT
>CAMHUJ010000321.1 GCA_946188175.1 uncultured Ruminococcus sp. | reverse complement strand
GTTGATCGCAATGACGACCGGAATGCCCAGTTCCACAAGCTGTGTGGTCAGGTAGAGATTGCGCTCCAGATTCGTGCCGTCGATGATGTTCAGAATCGCGTCGGGGCGCTCGCCGATCAGGTAGTTTCGGGCAACGACTTCCTCCAGTGTGTACGGCGAGAGCGAGTAAATGCCGGGCAGGTCGGTGACCGTCACGCCGTCGTGATTTTTGAGTTTGCCCTCTTTCTTTTCAACGGTGACGCCCGGCCAGTTTCCGACAAACTGATTGGAACCGGTCAGCGCGTTGAACAGGGTGGTCTTACCGGAATTGGGGTTTCCGGCAAGCGCTATGCGGATATCCATATTCGTGCTTCCTTTCTGTGAGGTTAGGTGCGCCTAACCCGTACTTATAAAGAATTATTCAACTTCGATGAGTTCAGCGTCCGCCTTGCGCAGCGACAGTTCATAGCCGCGCACATTCAGCTCGATCGGATCACCGAGCGGCGCGACCTTGCGCACATAGATCTCCGTACCGCGCGTAATGCCCATATCCATAATGCGGCGCTTGATCGCGCCCTCACCGTGCAGCTTCACGACTTTCGCTTTGCCGCCGATCGGGACTTCCCTGAGTGTTTTCATCGCTTTTCCTCCTCACACCATGATTTTTCTTGCCATATCCGCGCCGATCGCAACGCGTGATTCCTTGACCTTGACGATCACATTCTCGCCGAGATTGCTGATGAGCGTGACCGTTTCACCGACGGTAAAGCCAAGATTTTCGAGATGCTGTTTGAGTGCCGGATTCCCGCCGACTTTCCGAATGGTCAGCGGTGTGTTGGCATCTGCAAGACTGAGCGGCATCATATATCCCTCTCTTTCTGTTAGTTATGACTAACATTATTGTACATCAATCGGTTAGATTTTGCTAACCGGGTATATTGTAGCACTTGCGGTTGGATTTGTCAAGGCTTTCAGACGCTGAAAATGCATTTTCGTGTGATTCTATAACAGTTTGCATATGCTTACTCGTTGTTTTGTACTGTTTGACAATTCCTGGTACTTACAAATCGTTATGCTTCGTCATGGGCAAGAGAACATATTTCCTCGACATTACCGTTTTCCAGTCTGATCATTTCATCACAGCAGGCAAGGATCAATTCCGTATCATGGGTAACAACAAAAACGGTCTTTCCGATATCCCGAAGCCGTTTGAGTTGCTCTGCAACCTGATTCATGTGCGCAAGGTCAAGACCGCTGGTCGGTTCGTCGAAAATGAGAATGGGCTTGCTGGATGCAATGCCCGAAGCAATCGCCGTGCGCTGTTTCTGCCCGCCGGAAAGTGCCATCGGATGTTTGTCAGCGTATTCAGTCAGGTCCAGCTGCGCGAGTATTGCATCGGCTTTCTGCGCTTTCTGTTCTTCACGAAGCGACTTGTCCGTCATGCTCAGCATCACTTCATCCCGGACACTTTCGGTGAAAAGCTGGTGATTCACATCCTGCATGATCATGTAGCAGCATTTCAACCGGTCTTTTGCTTTCAGCGATTTTCCGTTCAGCTTCATGATACCTTTGCATTTTCGTTCCAAACCGCAGATATTTCTTGCAAGTGTACTCTTTCCTGCGCCGTTGTGACCGGTGATCGCAATGATTCGGTTGAGAGGCAGTTCCAGCTTCGGGATATTGATACCGTGTTTCCCGTCTTTATACGTAAATCGGAAATTTTCAAGTGTTAATACATCATTTTTCATATCGGAATTATGAGGAGAATACAGTATTGGAGGGCTCGTTATGGGGCGTATTCCCAGCTTTTCGGTATCAGCAGCGGTCAGCGCCTGGATTTCTGCCGCGTTCAGTTCTTTTGTAATCCTGCCGTTTTCGAGTATCAGCATTCTGTCGGCTAGTTCACGCAGGAAATACAGCCGATGCTCCGCAATGACGATCGTTTTGCCCTGTGACTTCCATTGTGCTATAATCCCTCTGAGTTTTCCGATCGCCTCACAGTCAAGGTTTGATGACGGCTCATCCAGCACGATGATATCGGGTGACAGAACATTGATTCCCGCACAGGCGATGATCTGCTTTTCGCCGCCGGAAAGACCGAAAATACTGCGGTCAAGCAGTTTTTCAATTTGCATTTCACTTGCAACGGTATTCTTTCTTGCCAGGATTTCCTTTGGCGGCATACCTATATTTTCCGCACCGAATGTCATTTCTCCGTCTGTGTCTATCGCAAAAAACTGGCTGCGGGGATTTTGAAATACCGTCCCCACAACCCCCGCAAGATCATATAACTCGGTTTGTGCAATATCTCTGCCGTTCACTGTCACATTGCCGGTCAGTTCGCCTTTATAATAATGCGGGATCAGTCCGTTGATCAGCCTTGCGGCAGTTGTCTTTCCACAGCCGGAAGCACCGCAGAGCAAGATAACTTCGCCTTTGCGGATTTTCAGGGAAAGATCATACACACCACCCTCAGAGATTCCTTTGTACCGGAATGTGACATGGTTCAGCTCTATCATTCAATCTCACCTTATATATTTTGCAAATACAAACAGCATCATGCTTGCAGCAAAGAATCCTGTCATCGCAATATCAGCAGCGCCGAGCCGAAGCTGTACCGTGCTGGTGCGTTTCACGGGTGCGCCAAGTCCTCTTGTGACTGCTGCTGCCGATAATTCCTCGCCGATGTTCAGACAGGAGAACATCAGCGGCACAAGTCTGTATTCGATCATTTTCGTGCATCTTCCGCCGCCAAAGGAGATTCCCCGCATGCGCATCGCGTCATTGATATAAGCATATTCCTCTTTGATCGTCGGGAAGAAGCGCATAACCACTGCAAGCGAGATCGAGATGCCGTCAGGGATGTGCATTTTCTGCATCGCCGACATGAATTCTCCGATTTTTGTGGTGCGGATCACATACCACGCCATAATCATCGCAGGCATAAACTGCACAACAATTCCGCAGTAACCGATCAGAATCGCAGATAATACACCTGTTGATTCCGCAGAGAGCCAGAACCGCATCAGAGCAAGCGCGGCACCGTAACAAACGGTAAACCGGATCGCGGAGATATATCTGCCTTCCGCCGCAAGCAGTAAAATCGGAATCGCCGTGACTGCAATTCGCACAGCCCACTCGAGCGGCGTAACGGCATTTACCATAACGATGAAAGAAACCGCAAAGATCATAAACAGCTTGGTGCGGGGATCAAGTTTCAGTGCTTTCATACAATGCCCGCTTTTTCAAAATGTTTTCTGACAACAGCCTTGCCTACAAACGCGCCGATTACACCGAACACCACGCAGAGAATCAGCAGTACCGCAATGGTCTTGCTGTTGATTGCACGGAACAGTGCATCACAGTATTCTGCTGAATATCCGCCGTCGATCAGCCCCTTGCGGTAGCTGTCTGCTGTGACGACCACAGGGAAATAATTGGCACAGATCCACAGGCAGAAGACACCGTGACTGATGGCTGTCAGTTTGAAGCTCTTATAACCGCCCTTTTTGGCAATCAGATCGGCAATCAGTCCTGACAGAATGATCAGCGGCGCACCGAGCCAGCCCATACCGGTGACAAACATGATAATGGCGATCAGCACAGACATGATCGTCAGCATTCCGAACTTCTCAATTTTTGTGTAGAACAGCA
>CAMHUJ010000320.1 GCA_946188175.1 uncultured Ruminococcus sp. | reverse complement strand
CGGCACAACACTTGAGATGATCGAGCCGTCCAGTCCGTCTAGCTCGACCTCATGCAGATCAAGCACCATTTTGACCAGTACCGCAAATTCCAGATCGGTTTTGTTCCGGTCGGAATGCATGCGTTCAACGAATTCGACCTGATGATCGTTGACGCATCCGATGCAGATATTTGAATTTCCGATATCTATTGTCAGGATTTTCATGAAACTGTCCTTTCTGAATCAGTGTCTGCGCTTTTTACCCTTTTTACGGGATTGATTTTTCGGCTGCGGGACCGACACAGTCGCAGGCGCCGATGTTACCGCTTCCGTGACAGGTTCGGGTTGTGGAGGAATCACCGTCAAAGGCGGTTGTTCTTCCGGCGGTGCGTTGTCCTGCGAGGATTCTTCGTTCTCCATATGGTCAATCGCTTCCTTCAGAAGCTGGTAAAGAATCGCAAAGACCGGAACCGTAAAGATGATGCCGAAAATGCCGCCCAGACCGCCGCCGAGAATAACCGCAATCAGCACCAGCACACCGGGCAGACCGATTGAATTGCCGACGACGCGCGGATAGATAAACTGCCCTTCAATCTGCTGCAAGGCAAGGATGAACACGAGGAACCAGATTACGCGGTCCGGTGCCTCGACCCAGATCAGCAGCGCGCCGATGCCGCCGCCGATCCATGCACCGATGATCGGAAGCAGTGCCGTCATGCCGGTCAGAATACCGATTGTTGCAGCATAGGGGAATCTGAAAATATACAAGCCGAGCGTACAGAGGGAACCGATGATAATCGCTTCAATGAACTGACCCGTCAGGAAACTCGCAAAGGAAGTATTGGCAAGGTGCAGGACGCGCGAAATCCGTTCATGATAGCGTTTCGGCGTGATCAGCTGAATGAATTTGTGTGTGATATAAAGCACGCGGCTTTTCGCACTCAGCAGATAAATTGCAATGATCAGTCCGAGTACCAGATTGGTCGCTGTTGAGAGAACAGACCGCGTTGCACTGAACGCAGTACCGAGTACCGATTCGTATTTTCCGTCCATGAGATTGCCGAGGAACGCCAGTGTTGTATCCCAGTCAACGTCAAATTCACGGATTTTCTCCATAATAAACGCAGGCGCGTTCCATGCTGTCAGCTGCGCTTCGATCAAAGTCAGCAGTTGTTCCTGACTGCTCGGCATCTTTTCAATCAGTGTATTGACCGCCGTCGTGAATTGCGGAATAATCATGAAAACGATGAGTGCGAGCAAAATCATCGCAACAAGACCTGTACAGACTGCGCTCAGAATCGGATTGAGCTTGCGCTCCCATTCATGCTCGGAATTTGCCATGCTGCGGAAGATTCTTTTCTGAAACAGATTCAGGAACAGATTGATGACAAAGGCAATGCAGATGCCGTATGCAACAGGTTCCAGAATCGTGAAAATCCATGCAAAAACGCTCTTGAGCGAGGAAAAATGCAGCAGTCCCATATACAGCAGAATACCGTATGTGACAAGCAGAAACATGGATTTGAAATGCGGTCTGTGATTGTTTTGAGGTGTATTTTTCATATCCGTCATTCTTTCACATCAGATAGTTTTTCGGCACGGGCATACGCCGCTTTATGCAGCGCCTCCTGTGAATTTAAAGACTGTGAGCCGCTCTCCGGCAAATGATAATCTCCGTCTGCGGTACGAATCCGCGCCTTGACCGGATCGTCAAACTGAAGCCGGAATTCGTCATACAGCCTTTTTTTCAGAGCATCGTCCTTCACAGGCGCACAGATTTCGACTCGTTTTTCGGTATTGCGCGGCATAAAATCCGCGGAGCCGAGATAGACGCGCATCCGCTCCGGTGCACCGAAGATATAAACGCGCCCGTGTTCCAGATAGCGCCCGACGATACTGCGCACCTCAATATGCTCTGTCTTGCCGGGAAGCTGCGGAATCAGACAGCAGATGCCGCGGACAAGCAGCTCGATTTTCACGCCCGCGCTCGAGGCTTCCATCAGCTTATCCATGATTTTCTTATCGCAGAGACCGTTCATGCGAAGTCCGATATAAGCAGGCTCGCCGATATGAGCATGACCGATTTCGCTGTCGATCATATCCAGCACGGCAGATTGCAGCCCGTGCGGTGCAACAAGCAGCTCCTGCTGCGGTTCCGGAATCGTATTCTTTTTGAGGGCATCGAATACATTTGCAGCGTCCGCACCGATCTGCGGATCCGCTGTCATCAGGCAGTAATCCGTGTAGATTGCAGCGGTTTTCTCGTTATAGTTTCCGGTACCGATCTGCGTAAATGTTTCAATTTTGCCGCGGTTTTTGCGTTCGATCAGCAGCAGCTTGGAATGCACCTTATAGTTCTCCGGTCCGTACAGCACATGTACGCCGGCACGTTCCAGAACCTTCGACCATTCGATATTGCCTTGCTCATCAAAGCGCGCACGAAGCTCTGTCAGTGCTGTGACCTTCTTGCCTCTGCCTGCCGCTTCGCAGAGCGCTGCGATCACGCGGCTGTCGCGTGCCATGCGGTAGAGTGTGATCTGAATGCTGATGACAGCAGGATCATCTGCCGCCTCATCAAGCAGCCGCAGGAACGGGCGGATGCTCTCATACGGATAGCTCAGCAGGATGTCCTTCTTTCGGATTTGCGTGAACATTGCACGGTTTTCCGCGATCATATCCGATTTCTGCGGCACCATACGCGGATATTGCAGTTTCGGAGCAGTAGCGATATTTTTGCATTCATAGGCAAAGGAGAGATCGAGCGGCGCCTTTGCATAGAACACCTGATCCATGGAAATCTCGAGCTTTTTGCAGAGATATTCCAGCGCAGGCTGATAAAATGTCTCCGAAAGTTCCATTCGGACAATCGGCAGGCGGTTGCGTTCTGCAAGCATGATCTCCATATCCGCGCGCGTATCACCGGTTCGCAGTTCTCCGATGTCCTCCGGCGAGATGCTCGCAGAACGTGTCACGCGCAGAATTGTACGGTCTACGACACGGGAATTGCCGAACACAGTATGTGCATATGCAAGAATGACATCCTCTGCGAGAATGAATCTGCCGCTGCTGCCGAGCCGGATGATCCGCTGACACTGGTCAGATACCGGCAGAATGCCCATGCGCACACCGGATTTCGATTCCAGACGCAATACCGCATACAGCGCTCTGTCACGCAGAAAAGGAATCTGCTTGCCTTTATCGACGATCACAGGCATCGAAACCGGACGAATTTCACGCTTAAACCATTCCGCCAGCAGAGCCTGCTCTGACGGTGTCGCGGCGTGAATTGAAATCTGCTCCAGTCCTTCCGCGCGCAGGGCATCCATGATCTCATGGAATGCAGAATCTCTTGCTGAAGAAAGAGAGCGCACCTGCTCATAGATCGCACGCAGCTGCTCCTTCGGCTTCATATCACTCAGCTCGTCCTTTTTCTTCGGCTTTTCCTTCTGCTTGCGGAGCAGATTGCCGACGCGGACGCGGAAAAATTCGTCCAGATTGCTCTGGAATATTGCAGTAAAACACAGACGCTCCAGCAGCGGATTGCTGCCGTTCTGCGCCTCCTCGAGTACACGCTGATTAAAGCGGAGCCACGATAGTTCGCGGTTTTCATAGCAGTCAGATTTCATCGCCGTCACTCCTTTTCCGGATGTATATATTATT
>CAMHUJ010000319.1 GCA_946188175.1 uncultured Ruminococcus sp. | reverse complement strand
AATGTGCAGAAACGCTGTATTGGCTTGAATTACTGTATGAAACGGATTATCTTTCATGTTCGATGTTTATTTCTATGAAACAGGATTGTGAGGAATTATATCGGTTACTTTCTGCTGTGACAAAAACGCTGAATGATACGCTGTAATACTTCCTCCATCCTCCTTCCTCCTTCCTACTTTCCTGTATCGAAAGGACTGAAACCATGCCAAGAAAACGAAAGGATGCGCCGGTGAGAGAGGCAAATCCGAATAACGCATATATCGAGGGTGCAGGGTTAATGGTAGAGGAGCGAATCACGGAAACGCTCCGCAAGAACTTCATGCCCTACGCCATGAGCGCGATTGTATCGCGTGCACTGCCGGAGATCGACGGCTTCAAGCCCTCGCACCGCAAGCTGCTGTATACGATGTACAAAATGGGCTTGCTGTCCGGCGCAAGAACGAAATCCGCAAATGTTGTCGGACAGACGATGCGTCTGAATCCGCACGGTGACGCCGCGATCTATGAGACCATGGTGCGTCTGGCGCGCGGAAACGAGTCTCTGCTGCATCCGTATGTAGACAGCAAGGGCAACTTCGGCAAGGTATATTCGCGTGATATGGCGTATGCCGCACCGCGTTATACCGAGGTCCGGCTCGAGCCGATTGCAGCGGAGCTGTTCGCGGATATCGACAAGGAAACGGTCGATTTCATCCCGAACTATGATAATACGATGCAGGAGCCGACGCTGCTGCCTGCGAGTTATCCGTCGGTGCTGGTCAATGCGAATGTCGGCATCGCGGTTTCGATGGCAAGCAATGTCTGTCCGTTCAATCTGGCGGAGGTCTGCGAGACCACGATTGCGCTGTTGAAGGACCCGGAGCACGATGTCCTCTCGACGCTGAAAGGACCGGATTTCCCGACCGGTGCATTTATGCTTTATGATGAGGAGGAGCTGCGCAAGATCTACGATACGGGCAGAGGCAGCATCAAGCTGCGCTCGAAGTGGAATTACGACAAATCCGCGAACTGTATCGAGGTGACGCAGATTCCGTATTCGACGACGATCGAAGCGATCATGGAGAAGATCGTCGAGCTGGTGAAGGCGGGCAAAATCCGCGAGATTTCGTATCTCCGCGATGAGACCGACTTAAACGGCTTAAAGCTGACGCTTGACTTAAAGCGCGGCACCGATCCGGAGAAGCTGATGCAGAAGCTCTACCGCATGACGCCGCTACAGGACGCAGTCTCCTGCAATTTCAATATTCTGATTGCAGGGATGCCGAAGGTCATGGGCGTCCGTGAAATCATCGAGGAATGGATCGCCTTCCGGACGGAGTGTGTCCGCCGCAGAGTGTATTTTGATCTGCATAAGAAGCAGGATAAGCTGCATCTGCTGGAAGGTCTCGAGAAGATTCTGCTGGATATCGACAAGGCAATCAAAATCATCCGCGAGACCGAGGAGGAATCGGAGGTTGTCTCGAACCTCATGATCGGCTTCGGCATTGACAATGTGCAGGCGGAGTATGTCGCAGAAATCAAGCTGCGTCATCTCAACCGCGAGTATATTCTCAAGCGCACGCAGGAGATCGAGCAGCTCCGCAGGGATATCGCCGAAATGGAGGATATCCTGAAGGATGTCAAGAAGATTCGCAAAATCATGATCGAGGAGCTGAAAAAGGTTGCGCAGAAATACGGTCAGCCGCGCAAGACCATGTTCTATGATCTGAACGACGAGCCGGAGACCGAAGCGGAGGACGATACGCCCGATTATCCGGTGCATCTGTTCCTGTCGGCGGAGGGTTATTTCAAGAAGATCACGCCGCAGAGCCTGCGCATGAGCAGCGACCAGAAGCTCAAAGAGGGCGACGTCATGACGCAGCAGAAGAATGCGACGAACCGCACGGAGCTGCTGTTCTTCACGGACAAGGCACAGGTCTACAAGACGCGCGCCGCGGCATTTGATGATACGAAGGCAAGCGTGCTCGGCGACTTTGTACCGGTCAAGCTCGGCTTTGACGAGGGCGAGCGTGTGAAGTATATGGTTGCGACGGAGGATTACAGCGGATTCCTGCTGTTCTGCTTTGCAAACGGCAAGATCGCAAAGGTGCCGCTCAGCGCCTATGCGACGAAGACAAACCGTAAAAAGCTCGCAAATGCGTATTCCGCGAAGAATCCGATTGTGGATATCATTTTCATTGCAGAGGATTGCGATGTCCTGCTGCGCTCGACGAACAACCGCGCAGTCGTGTTCAATACGGCGATGCTGCTGCCGAAGACCACGCGTGATTCGATCGGCGTACAGGTCATGACGCTGAAATCGAAGTCCTCGGCGCTTGATTCTGCATCCGTCCTGACCGCGGAGCAGCTTGAGAACATGAAAAAGTATGTCGTGAAGAATATTCCGGCATCGGGCGGCATGGCAAAGGATCTGGAAATCAACGGGCAGATGACGCTGTAAGCGCGATAAGAGGTGCTGATATGATTCGCAGAGCAGAAGTGCGCGATATTCCCGATATTCTGAACCTGCTGGTGCAGGTCGATATGGTGCATCACAACGGCAGACCCGATCTGTTCAAGGGACCTGCCACGAAATACAATGCCGAAGAACTGGCAGCGATTTTCACCGATGAGAATACGCCTGTATTCGTGCTGACGGACGATGCGGATGCGCATGTGCTCGGGCACGCCTTCTGCATCATGCAGCAGCATCGGGATGACCATGTGCTGACGGATATCAAAACGCTGTACATCGACGATATCTGCGTGGATGAAGCGGCGCGGCGTCAGCATGTCGGGCGGCGGCTTTATGACGCGGTGCTGGAATATGCGCGGTCTGCGGGCTGCTACAATGTGACGCTGAATGTCTGGGCGTGCAATCCGTCCGCGCAGGCATTTTACGAGAGCTGCGGGATGAAACCGCAGAAGATCGGAATGGAAACAATCTTGCAGAGAGGGAAACAGGATGATTGATTACGGCAATTATCAGGGCAGAAATGCCGACTGGACGAATGCATTTGTCGCGGCACCGCGGTATTTTACCGATCCGGAGGGCGAATCGTTCGGCGTACTAGCGATGAACGAGGGCATTGAGACGATCATGCCGAAGCTGCCGTCGAAGCGTTATCATCCGGACGGCGAGGAGATCACGAAGTGGCGCATCCTGCTTTACAGCAAAACGAAGGGCGATGTCATCGGCGACACGGATTTCTATTATGCGATGAAAAAGCTGGTGACAGGCGGCTATATTCTCGATGACAACGGTGAATTTGTGCTGATCAAGGCGCTGACGCTCACCGAGCTTGACGCACTGATGCGCGGCGGCAGTGCCGACTTCCGCTGATCTGAAGCCCGACGGCGGGTGCGGGAAAGAATCCGAATGAAACCTGAAAGAGAGGGGGAGCAGGAAACGTTCTCCCTCTCTTTGTTTTGAAAAGTGAAGAGAATAGTAAGAAAACAGGAGAGAATGAGAAGTGAGGAGAGAGGAGTTGCGGTATCCGCCTGTCGGCGGATAAATTTGAAAAAGTGAATCGTGAATAATGAAAAACATTCTCCTTCCTCCTTTCTCACTCCTCACTATTTTCAAATCGTCCGCGCAGCGGACACCACAATTTCTAATTTCTCATTTCTAATTTCTAATTTCCTCTCCCCCTCTTGCAAAAAAAAGCGGTTTA
>CAMHUJ010000318.1 GCA_946188175.1 uncultured Ruminococcus sp. | reverse complement strand
ATAAGGTTTTTGCTCCATCAGGCACGGAACTCCTCCAATTATTGCTATTTACAAATGAAGCTCTCCTTAGACATTCATTGTAATATCAAGAAAGCCCACACAAGGATGCATCCCCTGTTGTGGGCTTTCCCGCTTTATCTGGCAAAAAATCCAGTTTTACCGTTAATCAAGTTATCAATCCTCTTCTGGCGTTTCGACAACAAGATTCTGATTTTTTTCGCGGAGAGCATTGAATGAAATATCTGTCTCTTTGAATGCGCCTCTGATACTTTCAAGAACCTTTAGCAACTGATTCACATTGCCTTGAATAGTCTGCGTCATCTGCTCTAGATCCATTGCACCACTGTCAAGCTTGGTATCCGCCTGAGAAAAGACTGATGAGACCTCACGATAGACATCGGCCGCGCGCTCTCTGGCAATTCGTTCCGCTAACTCAGCGCGGCGATAGGCGGCAAGCTCAAGTTCCTGATAATCTCTGCCGGAAGAACCTGCACCAGGTAAAACAGTCTCAACTGCAGGAATCGGCGCTGTCAGATCCTGCATTGTCTTTTCCGGCTCAACAAAAGCGCTTTGCGAGGCATTTGACAGGTTGTCTTCCATCTCCGCAATCCTGTCTTTCAACTGCTGATTCTCCGTCAGAAGCTGAGTTACACGCGACTTAGCGGCCTCATATTCCGCAGGAGCAATGTTGTTCAGTCTGGCTTCTTCCAAAGCAGACTTACTCTCTGCCAGGCGTTTGGAAAGCTGTTCATTCTGCGTCTGAAGCGAGCGGATCGCAGCTTCATGCTCCTTCGTCGTTCTTTCAATATAAGCGATCACATCATCCCGGTTATATCCGTGTAGCGCCGCTCTAAAGCGATTGGATCCGATTGAATCTGACATGGTCATCCCCCACATTCTTTTATATCTTGTACTATTCTAACACATTTTCACATAGAAAACAATCTTTTCTAAAAGGTTTTTTACATGAATTAGCAGGAGAAATAACCCGCAATTGGTAAACTGTGAGCAACTGGTAACAGCAGGATGATGGGGCGAAACGACGTCACGCAGACCATTACAGGTGTTCGGAACGTGTTTGTAGATTATCCGGAACTTGCCTTCCAGCTCTTCAGTGAAGCGGTGCCTGCAGGTTACATCTCCCCTTCCAGCGGGTTTACAAACGCATACACAGTCACTGCAACCGTAAACAACGATAGCTGGGGCACGGTTGTTGCCAATGGATACACCATCACAGCAACGCCTGTCACCGGCTACTATGTTGAAGGTTATACGCTTACCTCTGAAACTGCATCTGTCACGAGAACCGGGAATGTTTTCACTGTAGCCCCAACTTCCGACTGGAATGTGCAGATCAACTTTGCTCCCAAATCGCAGGTAACCATTACTTATTTGGCGAACGGTGCGCAATATGCAACGGAAACTGTATTTGAGGGCGAAGCTATGACGCTGCCTTCGAGTGCAACGGCTGTCGACGGTTGGACGCTTTCCGGCTGGAGCACGAGCACGATTGAAGAAACGACCGCAAAGCCTTCTTATTTTGCACTTGGTTCCAGCTTTACGCCGGCCGAGAACACGACCTTCTATGCTGTATACACGCAGACAACCGGCGGCAGCGGTGACAGCTACTATAACATGGTCGATTCTTCCGAAGATCTGGTCGCCGGCCAATATCTGATCGTTTATACGACCGGTTCGTTTGCAATGGACGGCTCTTTAGATACGCTCGACAATCCAAGCAACTATATTCAGGTTACCATTGATCAGAATCGAATCGCATCAAATAGCACAACTGACGCCTCATCCTTCACGATCGACCCCGAGGCCGGCACCATCCGAAGCGCATCCGGATATTATATTGGAGCAACGTCAAACAGTAATAGTCTATCTTCCAGTACAACAACTGTCTATACGAACACAATCAATTTCACGAACGGCGAAACGACGATAGTCGGTTCCGGCGGCGCATATCTGCGTTTTAACAAAAATGAAGGGCAGATGCGTTTCCGTTACTATAAGTCTTCTACCTACACACAACAGGAGCCTGTTTATCTCTTCCTGAAAGATAACAACTCCGGTGTTACAACATACACAACGAATCCGACAAATGAAGCGCACGTCCATTCCTTAACGCATTTTACGCGACTGCTCCAACCTGCGGATCTGCGGGAAACATCGAATACTGGTACTGCTCCGGCTGCGGAAAGTATTACTCTGATACAAATGCAGAAAATGAGATCAGTCAGGCGGATACCGTGATCGCTGCAACTGGAGAACACATATTCCGCGATTATATCAGCAATGATAATGGAACTCACACACGTACATGCAGTGTGTGCGGGACAGAAGAAACCACTTCTTGTAGCTATGAGGAAACTGTCATCGCGCCAACGCCCGCAGAGCAGGGATATACGACGCACACATGTACGCTTTGCGGGTACAGCTTCAATGACAGCTTCACGCCTGCCCTAGGCTGCGATTATAAGGTATCCTTCTCTGTGCCGGACGGTGTTGAAGAAATTGAACCGATGACCTCCAACACGAATTCCGGCATTACCCTTCCTATCGCTGGCGCGCCGGAAGGATATACCTTCCTTGGCTGGGTCACAACGGACTATGACAATGTTGAAACACGTCCGACCGGAATTCTGACCGGAACCTACATCGCTCCTAACGATATTTGTCTGATTGCTCTCTATCAACAGGGCGAATCCGCAGATGAATATGTATTGGTTACCGACCCCTCTTCCCTGATTGCAGGCGACAAGATCGTAATCACAGCGAATGATACCAGCAACCAGTCCATGAGCATTGAGCAGAGAAATAATAATCGCGGTTCTGTTGAAGGCGTCAAAAGCGAAGATCACAGTATATTTACACCTGCTGATTCAACTGCGATACTGACGCTCGGAGAAGGAACTGTCAGCGGAACTTGGAGTTTCTATGATCCTGCGAATTCCGGTTATTTATATGCTGCATCAACGAGCAGGAACTATCTCAGGACAAAAGGAAATCTCGATGATAACGGCTCTTTCACAATCGCGATTTCAGACAGCGACGCAACAATCACAGCAAAAGGAACTAATACACACAATATAATTCGTTATAATTCAACGAGGAAAAATATTTGCATGCTATGATTCAGGTCAAACTGCTGTCAATATCTACCGCCTGTCTACAACAAGTGGAGACGGAGTATATACAACCATTATCAGAACAGAAGAGACACACACGTCTGAATATCATGAGCCGATTGACGCAACTTGCACTGCGCAAGGCAACGTCGCATATTACATCTGCATAGAGTGCACAGCAGCAGAATCCGGAGAACACTACGGCAAGTATTACTCCGATTCGGAATTGACCATCGAACTTGAAACCATTGCGGCAGCTCCTCTCGGCCATAATTATCAGGCGGTCATCACAGAGCCGACTTGTACAGAACCTGGATTTACAACCTATACTTGCACTCGCTGCGGTGATCAATATACAGCAGATAAAGTTCCTGCAAACGGTCACACCGAAGGCAAGGATAGGATTGAAAATG
Source organism: uncultured Ruminococcus sp. (assembly GCA_946188175.1). Classification (GTDB taxonomy): domain Bacteria; phylum Bacillota; class Clostridia; order Oscillospirales; family Ruminococcaceae; genus Firm-04. Next base: position 120 of record CAMHUJ010000318.1, on the reverse strand, counting down.
AAATCAAACCGACATGTACGGAAAACGGCAGCTACGATACTGTCGTCTACTGCTCCGTCTGCGGTGCAGAGCTGAGCCGTGAGCATACCGCTGTGGACGCCCTGGGCCACAACCCCGGCA
>CAMHUJ010000317.1 GCA_946188175.1 uncultured Ruminococcus sp. | reverse complement strand
GCTGCGCTCATAACGGGATACTCAATATCCTTGACAGATACAGGGAACTGTTTGACAGCTATCCCGATTATGTTATCACGGGATTCCATATGATGAAGCGTGAGGGTGAGCATACCGAGGAAGAAAAAGCTGTTATCATTCAGACGGCGCAGGAGCTTTCACGGCTCAATACGGTCTTTTACAGCGGGCACTGTACCGGAATCCCTGTCTTTGAGATGATGAAAACAATTATTGGAGACAAGCTCATTGCTCTGCACAGCGGAGAAACAGTCAGATCATGAGATCGAAAGTGCTGATTGCATATACGGAATAGAACCGCCGTCTGCAAAACAATGCAGACGGCGGTTTCTCTATATTCACATTCCATGCCCAAGATCGTCGATTCTTCTCACAATACAGGTTGCTTTTATTCTGTTCATGATCTTCACTATCATTTCCAGCTTTTAGGCAGCTTCTTTCTGTTCGGCCTTGATTTCGTCCGGATGCACGCGGGCATCTGCCAGTTTTTTTCGTGTTATGCTCGCTCATATAGCTCCTTCAGTCCTGATTTTGTTTCCAGCGTATTGTTGAAATCAGTTGCATCGGAAGTGTCATCGACCGAATCGTTGTTGCCTGTGTATTACGCATGAGCCTCGTTAATTAAAGAGGTTACCATCTTTTTGATATGGTAAATTTTGTAAGCAGATTTCCGCAGCCCTATGAAAAACGCAGCTGACAGCATCTGCATCTGGGCTGACTGGTGTTTGTATGCTATTTCTCTGCAAAGTTAGAATGCGGATATTCGCTTTCACCTTAATATGCTCAGCTGAAGATTCTGTATATTTTCAATCAGAGACTTTATGTCCTTTTTTGTTTCCTTCAGATGTGATTATATAGAATTATATGTGAATTGTACGTATCTACATTCAAATCGTGCTGCATAACTGAAATCGTGCGAGGACGTGAAAATGTAAGGAAATGAATGAAATCAAGAGAATAGCAAGGGCTTCTTTCAAATAAACGGGATAGCTGGTTTTGCTGCGACTTGCAAATGGTCGTCAAGCCTGCTATACTGAGGATGCTATCTGGAGACAGAAATCTGCCGCTTGCAATAAAATGCAGCATATGCTATAATATATGCGGCTGAAAAATATCTGGATTACAGTTATATCGGAGAGAAGGAAACTATGGATCTATCATTTGTCTATTTCTGGGAACAGGTTACATCCAACCCGCTTCTGATGCTGGCAGTCGGTCTGACCCTCGGCGTGATTTTCGTCAACGGCTGGACGGACTGTCCGAATGCGATTGCAACCTGCGTAACGACCCGATGTATGGAGGCGCGCCCTGCAATTCTGATGTCGGCATTCTTCAATTTTCTCGGTGTGTTCATTATGAGCTCGGTCAATGCGACAGTCGCGCAGACGATTGCCAATATGGTCGATTTCGGAACGAACTCGCATGATGCGATCGTAGCGCTGTCAGCAGCCTTGCTTGCGATTGTGATATGGGCTGTGCTCGCATGGTATTTCGGAATACCGACAAGCGAAAGCCACGCGCTGATTGCAGGCCTGACCGGTGCAGCGATTGCGATGCACGGCGGCCTTTCCGGCGTGAACGGTCACGAATGGATCAAGGTCATCTACGGTCTCGTGATCTCGGTCGTGCTCGGCTTTATTCTCGGCTATGCGGTATGCAAACTGGTGACGGTCATCTTCTTCAATGTTGACCGGCGAAAAACAGAAGGGATCTTCCGGAACGGTCAGATCGGTGCAGCCTGTGCCATGAGCTTCATGCATGGCGCGCAGGACGGTCAGAAATTCATGGGTGTCATCCTGATGTGTCTTCTGCTCTCAAACGGAGGCGGAGAAGGCGGTGCGGTCAAAATGCCGGTATGGATCATGCTGCTTTGTTCCGTCATCATGTCGATCGGAACGTCGATCGGCGGCAAGAAGATCATCAAATCCATCGGTATGGATATGGTCAAGCTGGAAAAATATCAGGGCTTTTCGGCAGATATGGCAGCTTCGGCCGCACTGCTTATCAGCTCACTATTCGGTATTCCTGTATCGACAACCCACGCAAAAACAACTGCGATCATGGGTGTCGGTGCTGTCAAACGGCCTTCTGCGGTCAATCTCGGCGTTGTCAAAAATCTCATGATGACATGGATTCTGACCTTCCCTGGCTGCGGACTTATCGGCTATATCACAACGAAGATCTTTATGGCGGTCTTCTGATCAGGAGGATATTATGGCAAACAAGAAAAACGATTTTTACTGGAACAACTACATTTCGGCTGCTGATACTGCCTGCTGTGCCGCAGATTATCTGCTCAAATGTCTGCGGGAATTCGATCCCGAACGGTTGACCGAAGTACTGCCTGAGATGCACTTATTTGAGCATAAAGGCGATTCGCTGCGGCATGAAATGACGGAAGCACTCGCAAAGTCTTTCGTCACGCCGATTGACCGTGAAGATATGGCCGAACTGTGCCAGAGACTTGATCATGTGATCGACAGTATTGAAGAGGTTTTGCAGGCGATCTATATCAACAATGTTGCCAAGATCACCGGCGAGGCGATCCGCTTTTCTGAGCTGATTTGTAACTGCACAGCCAAAATGAAGGCGATGCTGACAGAACTGCCGAATTTCAGAAAATCCGAGCAGCTGCACAAGCTCATCATTGATGTGAACGCCGCCGAAGAAGAATGCGATGTGCTGTATCTTCAATCTGCTTACAGCTGCCGCAAAAACTGGGACGGAAAGGATCCGCTGGACGTTATTGCATGGCGTGAGATCTACTCAGCGCTTGAAGAGTGCGCTGATGCCTGCGAGGATGTAGCGGATACTGTTGAAGCCGTGATCATGAAAAACTCCTGACAGAGATTTTGAGCAGTCTGCCTGCAGTCTAAGATTTTTCACTGCACACAAAAGAGAGGATAAAAAGCTCTCTAATAGTATACTTTTCTCTTTGTCTGCAAAACGAATATGAATAATAAAACAGCCGCCCGCGAGCGGCTGTTCTTGGTATAGATTCACTTCCCGATGTACCTCTCCGCAGCCGATTCCACACTCATGCAGAACACCATATCCTGTGTCATTGTTTTCAGTGAGGGGTCGCCCATCCTGATCCGGAGCGTTCGACGAATTTCTTTTGGTATCACAATGCGGCCAAGATCATCAATTCGCCTGACGATTCCTGTTGCTTTCATATTACTCTTTTCTCCTATTTCGATATTATTTGCAGAATACTGCTGTAGATATTGTTTGCAGGTTCAGGAGAATTATGCGAAGCCGTCTTAGTACAAAGCCCCATCACTGAACACGGAACTCATGGATGCTTTCAGTCAATTCCCCGGCGAGCACCTCATCCTCGATTCGCAGCACACAATCATCCCCGATATTTCCGAACAGTTCGCCGCTGGCATACCAGACTGTTTTTCTGTCGATCACAGCAAAACTGCTTAGGATTGTGTTTTTGATGCGATTCTCAATATCATGTACGGCCAGCATCTGACGCATTTTCTCTGCATAAGTATTATCGGCTTTCTTCGTTATAATGATCACTTTTGCGCTGTTCATCATGCACTGATCTGCCGCACGCATCAACAAATTGAGCTTTCCGGAAATAAAATATGCCCCTGCCGCAATGACCGTTTTCTTCGCAGCGGCAATTTCTCTGAACA
>CAMHUJ010000316.1 GCA_946188175.1 uncultured Ruminococcus sp. | reverse complement strand
GACTGCGGCGTACCGGTTTTGAGTGCGACGTCAAAGCCGAGATTGTTCAGGTCATATTCGCCCCACATCGGACTGCGCGCCGCGCCGATCATACCCTCGCGGATATACGGGTACACATTCTCAGCGTTATTCTGCGCAACCTGCGCGACGAGCTCCGGCGCCTTGACCGAAAGCTGCTCCGTCATTGTATTGTTCCAGTAGGACTGAATCAGGTGCGGGCGGTAGCGCTTGCCCTGATTTGCAATCGTAGAGGCGACGGTCGCCATTTGCAGCGGCGTGACCTGCACCTCGGACTGACCGATTGCGGCTTGCAGCAGTTCACCGACATACCAGTGAATGCCGAGCTCCTCGAAGGTCTCCGGACAGGCAAGATAGCCGCCGCTGTCGCCCGATTCAAGCCCGAGCGGGCTGCCGAGACCGTACAGTCGCTCATAATCAAGCAGCAGATCAAGACCGAGCCGCGTGCTCAGCTCATAGAAGAAAATATTGCACGAGACCGTGATCGCACGGGACACCGCAATATTCTCATGGAAACCGGTGCAGTGGAATGTGTGGTCGATATACGTGAAATTCGTACCGCAGTAGAAGGTCGAATCCGGACCGATCTTGCCCGAATCAAGACCGGCAGTCGCGGTGATCGTCTTGAAGGTCGAGCCCGGGCGGTAGAGACCGTCCGTTGCGCGGTTGATCAGCGGATAATTGTCGCGCTCGGCGACCTTGCTGTAATTCTCAAGCAGCTCCGTCAGATCGTAGGTCGGGAGCGTTGCCGCTCCGAGCACCGCATTGTCCTTCGTATCCAGCACGACAATCGCACCGCAGTAGGCATTGCGGCATTCATAGTCGGATGCGCGCAGGTTCTCGCAGTGTTTATCGAGCAGATTTTGAAGCTGCTGCTGCATTTTCGAGTTGACCGTCAGCTGAATGGTCTTGCCGCCGACGGGCTCCTGCGTAATGACGGCAGAGGCGACCTCGCCGTTCCGGACGGTGATCTCCTTCTTGCCGTTGATGCCGCGCAGATCGGTTTCGCAGGCGCTTTCCAGTCCTGTTTTGCCGACCTGATCGGAGAGCGCGTAGTCGTCGTGACCGTTCTCCTTAAGCGCCGCGAACTCCTCCTTGGAGTAGATCGGACCGACATAGCCGATCTCATGCGGCAGGACATTGCCGTTCTCGACGGTGCGGATTGCATTCTCAATGACATTGATGCCGTTCAGCGTGACGCGCAGCTCCTTGATGCGCGTGACGGTTTTCAGGTCGATGTCATTCGAGAGATAGAACACATTGGACATCGAAAAGCTGCGCAGCATCATCTCATAGCGGATGCCGGCGAGATTGCGCTTCTCCTGCTCGGAATAGCTGTCTGCGATCTCGTAATCCGAGATGAGCTTGTCGATGCAGTTCTGCGCGGTCGCGTACTGATTCAGACGCAGCATTTTCTTCATCTGCGCGATATCGTTGTCGCGGTCGCGGACGAAAACATAGGGATTCTGCTTCGAGATCGGCATAGTGTCGTTCCAGTCGTAGCCTGCCTCTTTCAGCAGCTTGATCGCGCGCGCAATGACGGCATTGCCTGCTGCGTTGTCATCGGGGAAGTATTCCTTCTCGATGATGAGACTGTAGCCGATCTTGTTGGAGACAATCGGTGCACCGGTACAGTCCACGATCTCGCCGCGCGTCGCCGGAATGACCTGCGTATAGACCGATTCGACGACCTTCGGATGCGCCTCCTCCTCCGCCGCGACGATTTGCAGCTTGACAAGCCGGTAGATCGCAAGCGACGCGGAGACGACAACGAGCAGCACCAGAAAGCTCGAACGCAGAAATTCGGATATCTGACGAAGTATCTCTTTCATGTTTTGTTGTTCCTCGGGTTTGCGGTATCGCTGCGCGATGATCGAAAATCCTGTTATCGTTTATATTGGGAAAAAACGATCCGCAGCGTACCAAAGACTTGCACTTCTAACGCTATTATTCCGCGGGATCAAACATTTCCGCGAGGGAAATGCCGGAATAATCCTCGGCAAAATTTGCAGCGGAATCCAGCCGGATCTCATGCTGTTTGCCGGTCTCCATGTTCTTGATCTGTCCCCTGCCCTGCTCCAGCTCATTCGAGCCGAGCACAACCAGATATTTCGCGCCGAGCTTGTTTGCATATTTCATCTGCGATTTGAAGCTGCGGTCGAGCAGATCAAATTCCGCACGGACGCCCATATCACGCAGCGCATTCGCATATTGCAGCGCGGTCGGCTTTGCGGCGGCATCCATCGGCGCAAGATAGACATCGCATTTCTTCGGCTCGAAGAAATCACAGCCCTGCTGCTCCATGGTCAGAATCAAGCGCTCCAGACCCATGCCGAAGCCGAGTGCCGGAACCGACTGCCCGCCGAGCTGCTCGATCAGACCGTCGTATCTGCCGCCTGCACAGACCGTGCCCTGTGCGCCGATGCTCGTCGTGATGAACTCGAACACGGTTCTGGTATAATAATCGAGACCGCGGACGATCTTTGGATTGATGACAAATTCGACGCCCATACCGGTCAGCGCGGATTTGACTGCTTCAAAGTGCGTGCTGCATTCCTCGCAGAGATAATCGAGAATCAACGGCGCATCCTTTGCGATTGCCTGATCCTCGGGCGATTTGCAGTCGAGCAGACGCATCGGGTTGCGCACAAGGCGCTCCTGACAGGTCTCGCAGAGCTCTGCACGGTGCGGCTCGAAATATGCCTTCAGCGCCTCCTGATACTTCGCGCGGCACTTCGGACAGCCGATGCTGTTGAGATTCAGGACAACATCCTTCAGCCCGACACGGTCGAGGACGGTCTTTGCGAGCAGGATGATCTCCGCATCTGCATAGGGCGAAGCCGGACCTGCCAGCTCTACGCCGAACTGATGAAACTCGCGGAGTCTGCCTGCCTGCGGACGCTCATGACGGAAGCAGGAAAGCTGATAAAATACCTTCTGCGGCAGCGCATCTGCAAGCATGCCGTTCTGGAGCATGGCACGGATCGTACCGGCAGTGCCCTCCGGACGCAGCGTAAACTGCGTTTCCCTTGCGATGACGGAGTACATCTCCTTCTGCACGACATCGGTCGTTTCGCCGACGGAGCGCTGGAACAGCTCCGTGACCTCAAAGGTCGGGATGCGGATCTCGGAGAAGCCGAAGCTCTCTGCGATATCGCGCGTTACCTTCTCAACCGTCATCCACTTGTGAATGCGCTCGGGGGTGACATCCTCGGTGCCCTGCGGGCGTTTCAGGTAGTTTGCCATAAAAATATATCCTCTCTAGGGTTCTGCGGATTCCGCGTCTCTGCGCGAAAAACGCGATTTTTCCAGTTCCTTCTGTGTCCGGTAGGTCCGCTGCTTGAGACACCAGCCGCATGCGCCGTGATTGCGGCAGGTACTGTCAAATGCCTTGCTGCCGCGGTAGGGTCTGCGGTGCTCCTTTCCGGATGCGATCGCCTTTTCCAGTCCCATTGCGCACCTCCGTATATAAACACAGAATTGCCCCTTTCTGTCCGGAAGGGGCAATCAGTCTTTTTTCATTGTCACATCACTGTGGGATTTCCGATCTCGCGCCAGTCAAGATCACCGCGCTCCAGCGCCAGAATCAGCGCCTCAGCGGTTGCGATATTCGTTGCGACGGGGACGTTGTGCACATCACAGAGCCGCAG
>CAMHUJ010000315.1 GCA_946188175.1 uncultured Ruminococcus sp. | reverse complement strand
CATGCCGCAGATCATGTTGATCGCAACGACAATCGCAATCACAACAACCGTAATGACTGCCGCGAGCGTGCCGTACTTGAACTTCTTGCGGCGCTTGACGCTTTTCAGCGCACGTTCCTTTTCCGCTTCCGGCGTGCGCGTATGCTTTTTCTTCTTGGAATCTTTTTCCTTGTCCTTCTTGTCAGCGGAGTCTTCGGAAGCCTCTGCGGCTGCCTGCTCCTCCTCTGCATACTCCTTCAGCGCATCGGCTGCGGACAGCTTCTCTTCGGAGGATTCCAGCTCCTGCTTGATTTCTTCTTTTTCGCTCATCACAGAATCCCTCCTCAGCTCCAGCGTCTGCGCTCAAACACGCGGATCGTCAGATAATTGAAGACGACCGCAACGCTGACATAAAATACAATCGTGGATACATTGAACAGACCGCAGGTGATCGCATAATACTTGCGGTAGAAGCTCAGCTTTTCGAGTACGGTGTTGATCGGCTTGACCGAAATGTAGTTGTTGATGACGTCGATCATGTAGAGCGTCATCAGTGCAATGAAGCTCAGAACCGCAGCAGCGATCTGATTCTCGGTCAGTGCGGATACCAGCTCACCGACGGCAATGAATGCCGCGCCGAGCAGGAAGAGTGCGAGGAAGTTTGCGAAGATCATGCCCCATTCGACCACGCCGAAGCCGCTCAGGATCAGCGCATAGACAAACGGCATCAGCAGTGCGATCGTATACAGCGCGAGCGCTGCAAAATACTTGCCGAAGACGATCTCGCCGAGGCTGACCGGTGCGGTCAGAAGCCCCTGCTCTGTTTTCTGCTTCTTCTCCTCACTGAACAGACGCATCGTGAGAATCGGAATCAGGAAAATGATAATCAGGAACATGCTCTGGAACATGCGGGACATATCGGTCGTTGCCGAAACCAGACATCCGGCAAAGAAGAAGTATCCGGAGAAAATCCAGAATACCGCAAGGAAAATATATGCGATACTCGATGTGAAATACGCACCGAATTCGCGTCTGAAAATCGCGCCCATTATGCTTTCTCTCCCTTCTTCGCTTCTGCCTGATCCTCTGCATTCGGAATGACGATACCCTCACCCATTGTGATCTTGAGGAAGACATCCTCGAGCGTCATTTCGGCAGAGCGTGCGGAGAGCAGCGGCCAGTCGTGCTCGGCTGCAATGTGGAAAATCTCTCTGCGGATATCGCTGCCCGGCGTTGCCTCCAGCTCATATTCATAAACGCCCGGCTCGCGCTCCATATCCGCCTTGACATACTTGATGCCGCTGATATTGCGCAGCGCCTTGACGATCTCATCGCGCGGTCCCTCGATTCTCGCAATGATGCGGTGATCGTTCGAGACATTGCGCGAGAGGTTGTCGGTTGTATCATGTGCTGCGACAACGCCGTGATTGATGATGATGATGCGGTCGCAGACAGCCTGAATCTCGCTCAGAATATGCGAGGAGAGGATGACCGTATGATTCTTGCCGAGCTTTTTGATCAGCGTGCGGATCTCGAGAATCTGCTTCGGGTCGAGACCGACCGTCGGCTCGTCGAGAATCAGCACCGGCGGATTGCCGATCAGCGCCTGTGCCAGACCGACACGCTGCTTGTAACCTTTCGAGAGGTTCTTGATGATTCTGTCCTGCACATCGTTGACCTTCGTCAGGTTCATGACCTCATTCAGATGCGCTCTGCGGGGGAGCTTGCACTTCTTGAGGTCGTAGACATACTGCAGATAGCTCTTGACTGTCATGTCAACATAAAGCGGCGGGATCTCCGGCAGATAGCCGATATAGGATTTTGCCTTGATCGGATCCTCCAGAATATCGACGCCGTTGATCAGCGCCTGACCGGATGTGGAAGAAATATAGCCGGTAAGCATGTTCATCGTCGTGGATTTGCCTGCACCGTTCGGTCCGAGGAAGCCGAGAATCTCGCCGTCCTCAACGGTGAAGCTGATATCATTGACCGCGTGCTTATCGCCATAATGCTTCGTCAGATTCCGCACTTCAATCATGGATCAGTTTCAGTCCTTTCTGAAAAAAAACTTTAATACGGAATTATTTTAATTTTTCCATGTGATAGTTCCGTGTTGAGACAAAGAAAACTGCGGAGATTTCTTTTAGAGCGCAAAGCCTGCCGCCGCAGCGGAAATACCGTCCGCCGGAAGGAAATGCTTTCTTGTCCGGATATCGCGCCGGATCTGTGCGCCGAGTGCATCGAGCGATTCAAACGGCTTTTCCGGACGGATAAACCGGCAGAGCGTCACCGGCAGCAGCTTGCCGACCAGCTCACCGCTCCAGTCGATCAGATGTGTCTCCGCAACGGGCTGTGCATCGCCGCCTGTAACGGTCGGACGCACGCCGATGTTCGTGATTGCCGGTACCCAGATGTCATTGATCTCCGCAAAGGACGCATAGACGCCTCTGTGCGGGATGCACTGCCACGGCTCAAAGAGCTGATTCGCCGTCGGGACGCCGAGCACTTTGCCGCCGATCTGCTGACCGGTCACGACATGCGCAAGGATCTGATAGTCCGCGCCGAGCAGCTGATTCGCCGCTTCGATCTGTCCGCTTTCCAGCAGAAACCGGATATGGCTCGAGGACACCGGAATATCATTCTCATCGCGCACCTGCCGCACGACATCGACCGAAAAGCCGAGCTTCCCGCCGAAGTGCTTCAGATGACTGACATCGAATGCCGCATCCTTGCCGAACCGGAATTCCTCGCCGACCGCGACGCAATCGACCTGAAGCTGCTCCTTGAGAATCTGCTTGCAGAATGCCTCACCGTCCAGATCGGCAAGCTCCGTAAAGGGCAGCGCAAAGACTGCATCCGCACCGCAGGTCGTCAGCAGTCGCCGCTTCTGTTCATCGTGATAAATATAGCGAACCGGCTTGCCGCGCTTATGCGGCATCGAATCCGCTGCAAAGGTCACAACATGGCAGGCGCCGTGTGCAAGCGCATGTGCAAGCACGCGCCGGTGCCCGAGATGTACGCCGTCGAATACGCCGAGCGCCGCGGCAATCCGGGGTCTGGCAGGATTCGGTGTCTCATGCAGTTCCTGCTTCATGTGTGCTCATCTCCTTACAGATTTTTATATATGCGCAGACAGTTGTGCTCCCGGTCGGCATCCGCCAAGCCGAGAAAGCTATGCTCTGCACTGTAGATCCGGAAGCGTGTTCCCTCCGGCAGCGCCCGCAGACGGGACAGCGCCAGCAGGACGCCGTTTCGGTAGAGCCGCGTCTGCGTTTCGTTCAGCGTCACCGCCGGCAGCGGAAGAAACAGCCTGTCCGTTGGGATGACAAGCGATTCCAATACGCCTTCGTCCGCCGCCTGCTGTACCTCGTCAAAGGTATGTGCCTCTGCGAGCGTAAATCCGCAGGCTCTTGTGCGCTCCAGCGCGGTCATCATGCAGCCGCAGCCGAATACGCCGCCGATATCATGCAGAATCGTCCGGACATAGGTGCCCTTGCCGCAGTCGATCACAAGGATGCCGCTGCCCGATGCCCTGTCATAGGCTTCGAGCGTCAGCGCACTGACCGTGACCGTCCGCGCAGGACGTTCGATCTCTTTGCCCTCGCGCGCCAGCTCATAGAGCCGCTTGCCGCCCACCTGCACCGCGGAATACATCGGCGGAATCTGCTGAATCACACCGGTAAACTGCGG
>CAMHUJ010000314.1 GCA_946188175.1 uncultured Ruminococcus sp. | reverse complement strand
CTTGCCTTCCTTGAAGGTGCGGATTTCTTTGAAGACCTTGCATCTGACGAGTACCGTGATGCTTGCTTTGCTAAAAGAATCATCGGTGACTACATCAGTCTGCTGCCAGATATCAACACCGTTAGAGATGCGCTTGAAAGTACAGGGATAGGAGCATATGAATGGAACGATAATCTCATGAAGATAGACGGTGTCTATGACGGCGCGCATCTGGTCAAGCTGCGGATTTTCTGTATTTTCTTCATTTTTGCAATCCTGATTGCATTCGCGCTGCGCATGATTATTGATACAGCTTTTGAGGTTTCCTCAAAGGAGCGCGAACGGCATTACGGCGTTTTGCAGTCGATCGGTGCAACGCCGGAGCAGATCGTCAGGATCATCACTTATGAGGGGGTTCGGCTCTGCGTCATTGCAATTCCGTTCGGACTGATCGCAGGCATCGGATTTGCATATCTGATGTACAATGTGCTTCTGAAAGCAGGACTTGCCGATCTCTTTCAGGGCATGACGGCAGCAAAACTCAGCCTGCCGTTTACCGTTGACTGGAGAATGCTGCTTGTCGCAGCGGCTGTCGGCATCGTGTGGGTGTTTCTCTCTGCTTACGGCGTCGGCATGCGCATCATCAAAAAGACGCCGATGGAAGCGATCACAACACGCGCCAACAATGTCGAAAAGGTCAGAAAGCGCACGCTTTCCGGTCTGCTGTTCGGAATCTCCGGCAGTATCGCTTCCCGCAATGCACGGCGGCAGAAAAAACGCTTTGTTGTCACGGTTCTGACGCTGACCGTTTCGATCACAATGTTTGCATTGTTTTCCACAATGACGGAAACAGTCGAGCGCAGCATCACCGGTTTTCTTCCGGTTGCAGTTTCTGGAATCAGCGAGGAAGACACAGCCGATATTGACTTTGAATTTGAGCTCGGAAATTGGGACAAAGGCATCAACTATACAGAAGCAATAGAGCCGCTTACAGAAAGCGGACTTTTTGACCATATCGCTTTTTCTGTGGAAGAGTCGTTTCAGTCAACAGAATCCGACGACCCGGTTTATGTTGATTATGTCAACAGGGAAACCTACACGCAGCTTTTCGGAGCGGATCCCCCGGTCAGCTATGACGAGCTGCTCCGCTCCGGCGGATATGTATACAATTCCGCCTGCAAGGATTACGCAAAGTATGCAGATCAACTGCAAAGCAGTTCACTAAAGCTAAACAGCTGGTATTTGACGCTGCCGGAAAGCACGGACATCGAGCAAATGCGCTATGTGGATCGGATCAGGCGTGCTGCCGCAGAGGAAAAACCGCATACAGTCGATATCATCGGACAGGTATCAATCAAAAAAAAGATAGCTCTTGTATCATATGACAGCTATTTATTATTCGGTGCAATCGAGACACATGAAAACATCGCGCCGGAATGGTTCGGCGGTTTTTTCCATTATACGTGGGCGCAATGCGCCTATGCCAAAAACGGCGCAGACGATTATCAGTACAATGCTGCGGATCTGAAAAAAGCAGAGGACTGGTTCAAAGAGCATTCGGATATCATAGGCTCAGTAGAGCATGATGAGCACTTTTTTGATGATACTTTTTACAGAATAAAGTGGGAAACGCACAGTATTATGGCGACGCTCCGTGCAGGTGTGCTGATTCTCAATCTCCTGATTGCTCTGGCAGCGCTCATCAATCTGATGAATATTATTTCCACGGGTATCGCAAACCGCCGCAGCGAACTGGCATCCCTGCAATGCGTCGGCATGACCGACAAACAGCTTGACCGCATGGCGATCATCGAGTGCCTGCAATTTGCAGGCGCGGCAGCGATCATTTCCGCGATCATCTGCGCGCTCATCATCATCGGCACGGAAAACGGTCTGCAAGCGCTCATCAATGCTTCGTTTGTAGACGAGAGCGAGGAAACCAGAAAAATGCTCAGGGGTCTGATTCACTTTGACCGTGTGACGCCTTTTATCCGGATCGGTCTGGCTGCGCTGGCGGCATTTGCAGCAGGCTGTATTACCTCGCTTGTCATGCTGCGTGTACAGAACACCGTGAGCCTTTCCGATCAGGTCCGCGGCTCAGAAATGAAACTCGATACGAAAAAATCACACATGCTCCGGAACAGTATCCTTGCAGTCGCAGGCGCATTTGTCCTTGTGATCGCGGGGCTGCGGATCTACAACGTTTCCGCCTATCGCCGTGACCGGAACGAATACGCAAAGGCGGGCTATCTGAATCTTGTAGACGGCGCGGACAACAAGATCAATGTTTACAGCACCGGCGCGCAGAACGGCAAGCATACGATCGTCGGGCTCTCGGGCATGGGCATTCAGGATTATCCGATCATCACAAAGGCACTCAATGAACGGCTCGGCAAGGAAAACACGGTCGTATATGCTGACCGTCCGGGTTACGGCTTCAGCGATGATTCCTACAAAAAACAGACGCTGGAAGAAGTTGTGGAGAATTACCGCGCCGGACTGAAAAACGCAGGCTTTGCAGCACCGTATGTGCTGATGCCGCATTCCTACGCGAGCTTCTATGCGCTCTGGTGGCAGGCGAAATATCCGGATGAAATCGAAGCAATCATCTTCATGGACTGCACAGAGGTACCGAAAAATGAACACTGGCGCACCTGGACGATTGATGACTATCCCTCGGAAGCTGCTGCCTATGCAGATGCACGCAAATACCGGATGCGGACATGGCTCGGACTGGACAGACTGATTGATTATAAGCAGGAGAGTGCAGAAGATCTGGTGGACGGCAGCGCCATTCTGACGCAGGAGCAGATGCATCTCCACGAACTGACAAGGCGCCGCGCATGGACTGCTGCAAACATTTCTGAAATGATGAATGAGCCAAAGGCTGCACAGGAACTGCGTGAAATCCTGAAACCAACGGATACCCCGAAGCTCTGGTTCTCATCAACGCCTACCTGCGAAGAAGACATCCGCGAATCTATCAAATATGATAAGGCAGATTATGAAGCAGCCGGACTGCAATATAAGCAAGACCCTGAAACGACTGCAAAAGCAATATGGCAGAGCAGCAAATGGTTCCATCAGGATTACTACGAGAATACGCTGGCGCCGTTTCTGGAGCAGTGCGGAAATTGCAGAGTAGTCCCGATCGGCGGGTATCATCACCTTTTCTGGGCGCAGAAGCCGGATGAGGTGGCGGATACGATCCTTGATTTTCTCGCAGAGACAGAATAACACAAAGCGGGCAGCGAAAAACTGCCCGCTTGCTTTCATGGGCGGATTATGCTATAATAGAAACGAAAACGGAGGTGAAGACGATGCCCAGAATACTGCTGATTGAGGACGATGAACAGCTTGCGCGATTTTTGATGCGCTTTCTCAATTCTGAGGGCTATCAGACGGACTATGCAAACGGTCAGAAGGATGCACTGCGCTTGTTTGAAGAGAATGCATATGACTGTGTGCTGCTCGATATCTCTTTGAAAGACGGCAACGGCTATTCGGTCTGCGCTGCGGTCAAAGCGCAGGACGATACACCCGTCATTTTCATCACGGCATCGGCAGACGAAGCCTGCACGGTCGCAGGATTTGAGATCGGCGCGGATGATTATATCGGCAAACCGTTCGGCACACGGGAACTGCTTGCCCGCATGAAAAATGTCATGCGCAGGGCACAGAAGACCTCTCCGC
>CAMHUJ010000313.1 GCA_946188175.1 uncultured Ruminococcus sp. | reverse complement strand
GCTGATGGAACAGGAAATGAAGGAGATCGCTGCCCAGCAGGAGCAGTATCATCCCGATCAGCCTGCCGAGGCACAGCAGCAGACGGATGATGAATTCACCGAGCATACCGCCGTTTATTCCTGCGACAGCTGCGGCGCGACCATTATGGCGGACGAGAATACCGCCGCTACCTTCTGCTATTACTGCCATAATCCTGTCATTCTCAAGGGCAGAGTCTCCGGCGAATACCGCCCCTCCTATGTCCTGCCCTTCCAGATCGACCGCGAAACCGCGATCGGTCATTTCAAGGATTTCTGCAATAAGCATAAATTTCTGCCGAAGGATTTTCTCTCTGCCGGTCAGCAGGAGAAGATCGTCGGACTGTATGTCCCCTTCTGGGTCACGGATGTCAATGTCAATGCGGATATGGATGCGCTCGGCAAAATGGTCCGCACATGGACTTCCGGCAACTACAGCTATACCGAGACAAAGGAATTTGCCCTTGCCAGAAAGGCGAATATCGTCATCAAGGGTCTGCCTGGCGCAAGCCATATTGACGATGCGCTCATGGAAGCGGTCGAGCCGTTTGATTATACTGCGGTCAAGCCCTTTGCGATGCAGTATCTGAGCGGATTCCTCGCGGAGAAATATGACGTCGATTATGCCAAGATGTTCCCGCGCATCCAGAACCGTGCGGTGCAGGCGAGCGATCAGCTCGTGCGCCAGTCGATGCAGGGCTATACGACGGTTTCCGTCACGCGCTCCGATATCCGCGTCATGAGCACCAAATGGGAATACATGCTCCTGCCGGTCTGGTTCATGACCTATAAGTATAAGGATAAAGTCTACGAATTTGCCCTCAACGGTCAGACGGCGAAATTCGTCGGAACACCGCCGCTGAGCAAGGAAAGGCTCGCTGCCTTCTGCGCTGCGCTCGGTCTCGGCGTTGCGGCACTCTGCCTGCTTCTGGGGGTGATCTTCAAATGAAAAAACGTATTTTACAGATTTTTCTGACGGCTGCGGCAGTGATCTGCTGCACGCTCTGCGCGGTTTCCGCTTCTGCGGCAAGACCGCTTGAGGATACGATCCCGAACTGCAAGCTCTATGATGTGGATAATTTCCTTTCAGAAGAAGAACAAATTGAGATTGACCGCATCATCAGCGAGACCAGCCGCGAAATTGACATGTATGTCGCGGTCTGCATTCTGAATGAAACCGGAAGCAATCTGTCGGATCCGGACTGCATGCGATATGCAGACGATCTTTACGATGCGAAATTCAATGTCCCTTACGGCAAGGAAACAGACGGTGCGCTGCTCCTGCTGAATATGAAAACCCATTACATCTGGATTTCGACCTGCGGTCTCGGAGAATTCTTTTATTACAACGGCGGCTCCGAAAACCGCATTGACGGCATGGTGGATCATCTGATCGACTATATGCGCAATTCCGATTACACCGGCGCGGTCGGCCGGTTCTGCTCCGATCTCAAATATTACAGGGATCTGGGCTATCCGGTCAATGCATACACCTATAATGCCCGTACCGGTCAATATGCCTATGTGTATAAGGACGGAATCGCCTTTGCGGATAAGCTGCCTTGGTGGTACGGCGTCAATTGGACGCTCTGGGGCATAATCGGTGCGATTGCAGGCTCCGTGACCGCGCTGATCGCGGCAGCGGTCGTCAGCAGCAACTATCAGCTCGTCAAAACGCTCGATGCCTCAAATTACATCAGCCAGAAGGAAACAAATTATTACGTCAAGGATGATGTCTTCATCCGCGAACATACGACCAAAACGCGCATTAACACCGACAGCGGCGGTCGCAGCGGAGGCGGCGGTGGCGGCGGTTCCTCGCATTCCTCCGGCGGCGGCTTCTCCCACGGCGGCGGCGGCGGTCACTGGTAAGGCGGACAGCGCCCGCGGGTATTGATCTAAGGCGGCAGTGCCGCCCTCCATTGATCTGAAGCCCGCCGGAAGGTTATTTGCTGCATGGAAGCGGCTGCTTTGAAATGATGTCAGGCGGACAGGCTTTGATGCACTGTCCGCCTGATAAACCATATTATAAGGAGAATAAAAATGGATACCACAGCACTTGCAAATTTACTCTTCCCTGATATTACCAAAACAATCGGGGATTATGAAACACTCTATCCGCCGCGCGATCTGCCCGAGGGCGCAGTCGTCACGCGTATTGCACCGAGCCCGACCGGCTTTGTGCACCTCGGCAACCTCTATAACGCAATCGGCGAGCGCCTTGCACATCAGACCGGCGGCGTTTTCTATCTCCGCATCGAGGATACCGACCAGAAGCGTGAGGTCGAGGGTGCCGTTGAGGCAGTCATTGACGCCATGACCTTCTACGGCGTCCATTTTGATGAGGGTGCGACCGCCGACGGCGAAACCGGCGCATACGGTCCCTACCGGCAGCGTCAGCGCAAAGAGCTCTATCAGACCGTCGCAAAGCAGCTCGTGCTGCGCGGTCTTGCATACCCCTGCTTCTGCACTGAGGATGATCTCAAGGCGATGCATGAACAGCAGGAAGCTGCCAAGGAAAATTACGGCTACTACGGAAAATATGCGATCTGGCGCGACCGTCCGATCGAAGACATCGAAGCAGAGCTCAAAAAGGGTACGGAATGGGTGCTGCGATTCCGCTCTGAGGGCGATCCGGCAAATATGATCCCTGTGCAGGACGGCATCCGCGGCGAACTGAAGGTGCAGGAGAACTATACCGATTTCGTCCTGCTCAAATCCGACGGCATCCCGACCTATCATTTTGCACATGTCTGCGACGATCATTTCATGCGCACGACCCATGTCATCCGCGATGAAAGCTGGCTCGCAACACTGCCGATTCATGTGCAGCTGTTTGATACGCTCGGCTGGCAGAGACCCGTCTACTGCCACACCGCAACGCTCATGAAAATGGACGGCACCTCCAAGCGTAAGCTCTCCAAGCGCAAGGACCCCGAGCTCGCTCTCTCCTATTACCGCGAAGCCGGTTTCCCGCAGGAGGCAACATGGCTCTATCTGCTGACCGTTCTCAACAGTAATTTCGAGGAGTGGCATCTGGCAAATCCGGATGCGGATTCCCGTGAATTTACGTTCTCGCTCGAAAAGATGAGCACCTCCGGCGCGCTGTTCGATCTCGAAAAACTCGATAACATCTGCAAGGAATATCTCTCGCGCAAACCGGCAGACTATGTCTATGACGGGCTGCTTGCGTGGGCAAAGGAATATGACCAAGCCCTCGCAGAACGCATGACCGCGAAGGCGGATTTCTATAAGGCTGCGATCAATGTCGGCAGAGTCAGCGACAAGCCGCGCAAGGATTACGGCAGCTGGTCTTCCGCGGCAAAGTTCCTTGCGTTCTATGATAAAGAAACCTTCACGGTCGAGGACGGCTGTCCGGAAAATGCATCGGGCGAAATGAAGGCGGAGATTCTGAACCGCTATCTCGATACCCTTGATTTTGCGGATACGCAGGAGGAATGGTTTGCCAGGGTCAAGGAGATCACCGAGGCGCTGGGCTATGCCGCACAGCCGAAGAAATACAAGAAAAATCCGGAGCTTTACAAGGGCAGCATTGTCGATGTGACAAACCTGATGCGCGTCGCCGTGACCGGCAGACAGAACGCGCCCGACCTCTGGGAGATCAGCCATGTGCTCGGCGAGGAGGAGACCCGCCG
>CAMHUJ010000312.1 GCA_946188175.1 uncultured Ruminococcus sp. | reverse complement strand
TTAACGATGCTTTATAACATAAATATACGGATTGTTGTTATTTTTGGCATCCTGAACCATATACATCATATTTCTGCCATAATAATTATTAGAGTGTGCTGCAAAAGGTGTACGCCAATGGCACACGGTATATGATCCAGCAGATACGCCGCTATATGCACTTGCCGGAATGGATGCCAGATTTGCAGTACAAAGACCGGCTGCAAGAACATCCGTCAAAATCTTTTTCAGTTTCATGTGTTTAATCCTTTCAGTAAATAGTAGACTGTTTGTAGTAAAACGAATGAGTAAAACGATAAAATGTTTGATTTATAATACGCATCAATCTAAACACATAAGTACTATACCATATTTTCCACTAAATGTCAAGAAAGTATGGAAAATAAATGCAAAAAGCATAACATGATTCGAGTTCATCATCGGGATATGCCTCGATGCCGGATTCTATTCCTGCCTGTACAGTTGCACCGCCTTTGCATATTTTTATCCGGAACAGTTGCTTGATATATTTCCAAGTTTCTCAAGCAGTCATATTCCCCTGTTCCCGCACATACACCTTTACTAAACCACTTCAGAGGTGATATATATGAAACCAGAAATCAGGAAAATTGTAACCCGAAGCGCATTGTTCTTCGGGATCCTCGCTGTCAGCGCTGCTGGGATGAAGCTCGCAGCGTGGCGTAACGAACAGAATGCACCGGATGCCGTGACTGCATCCGCTGACCAGTCCCCTGTTATCGTCCTCCATGCCGGACACGGCGAATCAACTTAAACATAGTCGCTACATACTGATTTTCGCCGAGATAATCCATATCGAAATAGACGTATATACGTTGATTTGAGCACAATCCATCTTACACGGACTGAAACGCAGGCAGAGACTCTTTGGATTTTTCTCCCAAAACGATATGACAACAAAAGAAATGTGATCCATGGTGGGCTTGCGCCCACCTTTTTATTTGGTCATTTTTTTCTTCATTCGTAGTGTATGCTGAGCAGGAACCGCACCTACACGGACTTTCAACCGCACTTTGCCGGGCGCAAAACCGTACTCAGCACGTAGTAAAACCGCACTTGAGGGGAAGACTGTCTGAAAGAAATGTCAGACAGTCTTCCCCATATGGAATGTGTTATTCGTAGTTACATATGATCTTCGTTGCCTGTTCGTAGATGTATTGTTCTGTCCATACGTGTAGATCAACCAGTCCTTTCGAGATCAATGCGAGAATTTCAGATCTGACAAACAGTGCAAAGTACAGCGTGGCATTGCATGCTCATAATTTATATAGTGACAGGAGTAATTGCAAAGGTGACAATAATCATCTTATCTTTGCTGCCATACGCTGTTATAATAATTATAAAACAACGATGAATGGAAGTGATACTTATGAAGGGTAAAATGAGGATTAAAAAAAGATGCGCTTTCGTTTTCCGCCTAATCCTAAATCATTCATCAACGGCGGAACTTTGAGCCTTGTCGGTTTTTTCATGAGATTGCTTTGCAATCAGTATACCATACCGAGCGATTATGATCTGAACGCCTTTGACATCATTTTTGTTATCCCGATGCTTGCCAAGATTTTGTACTACGAGATTGCTGCTTTGCTCGCACAGTTCGGCGTAAGGTTTGGGACGGCCATACTGTGCATAGGCTTGATTATATCGCTTATATCCTTCTTGGCCTTTGAAAGGTCAGAATCGCATATTATTCAGTGACCGCTCGGTTTCATGAATACATTATTCATTTCCTTGAATTTCGTTCCTTTCATTGTTGCTTTCCTCATTTCGGATTGTTCCATTCCTTGTTGCAGATTGATGTTTTCCTGAGCGCGAAATAATCAGTCAGTTCACTCGAGCATACATTGGACAGCTATTATGCGCCCCCCACCATTGGAGCTTTCCGTTGGTGGGGAGCCTGCCTATTGCTTTGGATATTCAGGATCCAAGAATGTTATACTGGATACAAAGATTAAGCCAGTATTCATGTGCATAATTCGGGTTAATTGCGCAAAATTCTTTGTAGAGCTTCTGCTCCTCTACTGAATTATTATTCCCGTTACAATGCACAGGGGCAAAATGTCCATATCAATATCTGTTGAATCATCTGATTAGTCTGTTTCGTTCTTTTTGCGGCGGATAAAGCCGGATTTCTGCACAGCAATCAGACCTGTTCCGATCAGCAGGTACGCGAGAACAGCAAGGATCCGGTTTACCGCAGAGTTATTGCCGGTCTGCGGCAGATTGACAGGCTTCTGTGCCGAATCCGTACCCTTTCCGGTTGCCGGATCAATTTTGTAGACATCGAGAACAACGCCGTTGGAATCGCGCAGCGTGATCTCGTATTCGCTGTCCGAAGCAGCTGTGATCTCAGCTGCAGCATCTTTGGCGTCATGTTTGCTCTGATAATCCTTGACTGCCCACTTTACAAGCGTTTCATCAGAATCAATATGCTTGACTGAGGCGGTTGCGGATGTAGCCGTTTCTGCGGCGGTTGTGGTGCAGAATGTAGTTGTTTCAGAGAACAGGCTGTCTTTTGTCGTTGTTTCCGTCGTTCCGGTAGATTCCGCTGCGGCTGTCATCGTGACGGTCGTTGTCACGATTGCTTCCGGCTCCTCGTCTACGGCAACGAACTCATAACCTTTTTCGGCTGCGAATGTTTCCGCATAGGAGCCGCGGAAGCCGAGAATTGTTTTCAGCTTCGGACAGTCTTTGAAGTCTGTGGTGATATTATTAACACTGTCCGGGATCATGAGTTCTGTCAGCTCAGGGCACGTATAGAAGCTGCCGGAAATCTTCTCGATGCAGTTAGGAAGCGCAAAGCTTTTCAGGTTCGTCAGTTCGCCGTAGTCGGACATATAACCTATAGTTCCATATAAACTGGAGTAATAGCTGAGATCGGATTCAATGGTTTTTCTGTATTTGCGCGTCACTCTTTCCAGACCGTTGCAGCCGGAAAATGCGCTGCTCTTGAACAGATGCACCCTGTTCGGCAATACAAATTCCTTCAGCTTGGTGCAGTCGCGGAATGCATATTCGCAGATGTAGAAAGATTCAGAAGTTTCCGGGATCATCACGGATTCAAGCGCGGTGCAGCCGTCAAACATAGATGTGCCGGCAGATCTCATCTGCTTCGGGAAACGGAAGCTGGTGAGCGAAGTGCAGCCTGCAAAGAGTTGATTTGTGTCAAGATTCATTATGCTGTCCGGAATTGAGATTTCCGTCAGACTGCTGCAGCCCATGAATGTACCTTGTTCGAGTCTTGTGACAGAATCCGGAATATTGATTTCTTTCAGGCTCCGGCAATCCTCAAACGCGTGAGATCTGATGACGTCAAGTCTCTTCGGAAGCGTGATATCAGTCAGCTTTTCGCAAAACTCAAATGCGCAGCCGTCAATGATAGTCAGGCTGTCCGGGAGTGTGACTGTTTTTAATTCATTGCATCTGGAAAATGCTTCAAAGCCGATTTTAGTGACACCTTCCGGAAGGATGACTTCCGTCAGACCGCTATTGCCGCTGAATGCATTATCACCAATCACTGTGACACCATCCGGTACGACTACCTTTCCTTCAGCATTAGAGTGCACCAGCGTCTGACCGACGATCAGAAACGGCTTTTCGTTTTGCTGTGCGTCAAACCATGGAGTGCCGTCGAAAGCTTCGTCACCGATTTCCTCGATC
>CAMHUJ010000311.1 GCA_946188175.1 uncultured Ruminococcus sp. | reverse complement strand
CCGTGCGTTTGATGATGACCGTCGGCTTAAAGATCTCTGCATAATCATCGCTTTCTGTGATCGGCGATGTATCATCCGCATGGAAGAATACAGGCGTCGTCTCAACATTCAGCGCATACTCGAGCTTGACAGTCGTCGTGGTCTGATCTTCGGTGCTGACGTCAGCAGGTGTGGTTGTTGTGGTCGTGGTTGTGGTCGTCGTGGTGGTAGTTGTAGTTGTTGTGGTGGTCGTGGTGGTAGTCGTTGTGGTCGTCGTTGTAGTAGTTGTTGTGGTGGTAGTAGTAGTTGTGGTAGTTGTTGTTGTCGTGGTGGTGGTCGTCGTCGTGGTTGTCGTTGTGGTCGTGGTCGTCGTGGTGGTATAGAGCCACGGATGTGTCTCGATAAAATTCAGTACAGCAGAAGCATCAAACGAGGTATACTTGCCGTCGCCGTCCACATCACAGTTATTCAGCGCCTGACCGCTCAGCGGAAGCTCACCGCCGGTTGCAGCAGCGCTGTAAACTGACATGATCAGTTCAGCGTCCTCCTTCGTCAGCTTGCCGTCGAGGTTTGCATCGCCGAGAACCTGGAATTGCAGGTCATGCGCCGCGGCATATTTCTCTGCGGTGGAAGCCGGGAAGCCGATCAGCGTTGCAGCCTTGTCGAAAATCGTATCGCCCTCAAATACCGTTTTTTCATTGCAGATACGGATCTGACCCGTGCCGCAAAGCGTGAACGCATTGTCAGCAATCTTTTCGACCTTGTCACGGACATTTGCAACCGACAGATTGGCGCAGCCGTTCAGTGCACCGGCAGGAATCTCCGTCAGATGGTCCGGCAGAAGAATCCGTCTGACCGAATAACGCGGAATCTCATTGTAATCATAAAGCTGACCGTCGCCCTTGAATGTAACGTCGCCGCCTTCCTTCAGGAACCACATCAGCGAATCGTCCGGCGTATTGCCGCTTTCAGGCGTACCGCAGTTGCCGTACTGCACAACCGGCGCATTCCATTCGCAGATATAGCCTGCGCCCCAGTCCTTCGCTTTCAGGGATTCCGTGCTGAAATCGCTCCATTTGCCCGATGCGGAAGCATCGCGGTAGCTCGAAATGACGGCGTAATCCTCACCGTTTTCATTGAGCGCGGTATCGTTGTCCGGTTCATCCTTCCAGTTATCATACTTGAAGGATTCGTTATCGGACCATTTCCATGTGCCTTCCTCTGCGGCATCCGAAGCGCCGATCCAGTAGACAACACTCTTTGCATCGCTGTTATAGAGCAGCTCATAAACGAGGGAATTTTCAGCTGCCGAGGTGATCGAAACCAGATGACCGCCGCGCTTGACGCAGGCTGCCTCTGCTTCCTCCCAGGAAAGCGCCTCATCGAAGAACTCATAGCGGTGACCGTTGAAGATACGGTAGTTCGGGAATGTCTCAGTCGGGTACACATCGCTGCTTGCGGAAATCGAATTGAGCGTAATGACATCATCCTCAAGACCGACAAGCGTTAATGTATACATGCCGGGATTGCCGTCCTCCACGCTGTTATAATTCAGCATCATCTTGGATACATCAATATGTACCTCGGTCTCCTTGCCTTCGCGCAGTGCAATCTCATTGTTCCGGTAACCCTTCATATTGCTCGGCAGCAGGAACTTTGTTCTGCCGGAGAGCTGTGCCCATGTGCCGCCCTCCTGCTCGACACTGATGCCGAAATTGAAGAAGAGTACGGTATCCTTGGATGCCGTCAGCTTGAGAATGATATCGCGGAACGGCTTGTCTCCGAGATCGACCGTATAACCGCCGAACCATGCGGTTCTGGTCTGGTTGCCGTGAATCGGCTTACCGATTGTAATTGTGGATTCGGTCAGCGCGCGCGGCTTTTTGACGGTCACCTTACCGTCCGTCAGATTGCCGTTCACCGGATTGCCGTCGCCGTCTTTGAAGGTCACCATGTCCAGATCAAGACCGAATGTACCTTCCGACACTGCTTCCGGCACATCCAGATAGAAGGTCATTTTCTGGAATTTTGCATTTGCTTTCAGACGGAAGGTCTTGTAGCTGTCATTATACAGCGCGGTCGGATTCTTCATGTCGTCGCGGTAATCGCCGGTGATTCTGGTGCAGTCACCGGTAACGGTATAGAGGTCTGCGTATGCGTTGCCGTCTTCATCGACCGAAGCGCTGATGCCCTCCGGCAGATAAATGAGGAACGTCATATCGCTCACGCCGCCGCTGTTCGTCTTCGTGACAGTGAACGGCACATGCTTCTGACCCTGCGTCACGGAAATCTTTTCACCGATGAAGGTCGGCGGTTCGAGCACCGTGATACAGCCGCTTTCCTCATCCGTCATATACACGCCGCTGCTGCCGTAGGTCGACTGCTTGATATCAACCGAAATCGGATAGGAACCCGGCTTTGCATCTGCCGGAATATCAAACTCAAATACTGTTCTCTGACAATCGCCGGTCACACTATAATAAATGTCATAGGGCTCGCCTTCCGCAGCCTGCGAGATTTCATAGCTGGTCGGACTGCCCCCGGGCTTCGCCTCGGAATAATGCGTCGCCTTGATATAACCGTTCGCATCCGTCACAGGCACAAGCATCGGATCGACGGTGAGCGTCAGCTTTGCCGACTGGAGATTCTTGAGGAATTCATATCCAACCGTATAACTCACATTCTTCTGACCCGGATAGACATAGATCTGCTTGGCAATCGCTCTGGACATGTCGGGCATCTGATATGTACCCGGATTGCTCACCGGAATATCGAGCGGACGGTCGTCAATAAAGGTCTTCGGGTTTTCAAGCGCACTGAACACAATAATATCATTCACATCATCTGCTTTCAGACTGCCGTCATCATTGACATCGGCGTTGCGCTTGCCGTAGCTGTTGATGGTCGCAGAAGGGCTCTCCGCGTTGAAGGCTGACAGCAAGTCAGAATCGGCTTTGTTCACAACGCCGTCCAGATTGACGTCGCCGCGGAGATTCAGCGGATAGCCTTTCAGCCCGCGCTTTTTGATATCATCCAGAAACGCGGAACCGTAATAACCGTAAAACTTGAACTTTGACAGATTGGAGTACGTCGTGCCTTTCAGCACACAGTTCTTGGATTCGCAGATGACGTCCGTCAGAATGTTATTATTATAGAATGCATCCGTCGGAAGACTCTTCACGCGGCACGGAATCCGCAGCGTCGTCAGACTGTCACAGTCGCTGAATGCATACTGCCCGATCGTTTCGAGGCTCGCCTGCAGCGTCAGATTTTTCAGCTGTGCATCAGAAAATGCATACTTCGCAAGCGTTGTGACGCCGTCCGGCATTCTGTAGTAATCATCCGGATTTGCCTGCGGATATCTCACAAGCGTTTTCTTGTCCTTCGTCAGCAGGACGCCGTCCACGGCACAGTAATTCTGATTGCCGCTGACGACAGAAAAGCTCTCCAGCGAATCGCATGCATTGAATGCATCCTCCGCAATGGATGAAACAGTGGAAGGGATGCTGACAAATTTCGCTTCGCAGCCGTAGAAAGCCTCCGAACCGATCTCCGTGACACCCTCCGGAATCAGGACACTGCTGCCCTGATAGTCCGTGAATGCCTCGCCGGAAATCGCGGTGATGCCTTCCGGAATCGGGCCTGCATAGCGCTTTTCGCTGCCCAGGACGATGCCGTTCACAATGATCAGCGGGCTCT
>CAMHUJ010000310.1 GCA_946188175.1 uncultured Ruminococcus sp. | reverse complement strand
GCATACATACATAGCTGTTCAATAAACCAGCGGTTACGCGCAGCATCCTCCGGTGTATAGAGCAGAAGACCGTTTCTGCTCATTCTGCACTCTTGATCTGGCTGCGGATATGCCACATGATATTCGTAGCCGGATTGATGCCGCAGGTGTCGATCGTGCTCTGGAGCTGTGGGTTGGAATTGACCTCGCAGACATAGCGCTCCTCATCGTTTCTGCCCATGAGAATATCGACGCCGGCAAAATCCAGACCGAGCGCCGCCGCGGATTTGACTGCGAGCTTTTCCTCCAGCGGAGAGAGTACACGCGCGGTTGCCGTGCCGCCTGCACCGATATTCGAGCGGAATTCGACCGGCGATGCGGAATGACGCTCCATAGCGCAGATCGCCTTGCCGCCGACAACGGTCACTCTGAGGTCCTTGCCGCTGCTGTCGCGGATAAAGCGCTGGAACAGGCAGTCGTGCTCGCCGATATGCGCCAGAATACGGGCTGCTTCCGCCTTATCCTTTGCGAGATAGACCTGTGCGCCGAAGCTGCCCTTGTTCTCCTTGATGACGAGCGGCCAGCCGAGGATTCTTGCGGCACGCTCCGCAGAATCCGGATTGCGCTTGCAGCCCGGGAAGCAGGTCGGAGCCGGAATCGTATCGGGAATCGGGATACCTGCCGCTGCGAGCTTCAGGGCAGATTCCATTTTGTCGTCTGCGAGCGCGATTGCGTCTGCACTGTTGAACAGGCGCAGACCGGAAAGCTCCATGGTCTTTGCAAGCTGAATATCCTTATCCCAGAACAGCACAAAACACGGCTTCGGTTCTTTCGCAACAGAGCCGACAATGGTCGGGCGCTGATCCGAGGTCCACTTGGAAAAATGCAGGCCTGCCTTCTCTGCGGATTCCTCCAGAACGCGGTAAAGTGAATTGAACTTTGCCGGATTGTAGTAGCTGTTGACGATCAGCCAGCCGTTGTAGATCTCCATAGTAACATCCTCCGTAACCCAAATATATTCGTTCCGTTGGCATTTTGATGCCTTCCTATCTATTTTACTACATGTGACACAAAATGTCAATATCTGATGAAAAAAGGACACAGAAAAACATGATGAAAAAAGGACACAGAAAAACAGCCGTGAATATCGCGGCTGTTGTCTGGTAATGTTTGGAGCATCAGCTGAGAAAAGCAATGAGAATCGCAAGAACCGCCATGCCGACCGCAGCCGTATTGGCAAGACCGGCTTTCAGGCAGGGGAGCGCGACCTGCGGACGTCTGGATTTGTACTGGCGGCTGAGCTTGAAGCCGAAGCCCGGGATCAGCGCGGATTTGATCAGCTCGGCGCGCGTGACCTTTGCATTCTTGTCGCTGATCGCAATTTGTGCACGCCGCAGCGCAACGGGATTTAGGACATAATTGCAGTTGACGCAGACAGTCGCATTCGGATCAACGATGCAGCCGCAGTTTGAGCAGTAGACCTTGCCGCCGGTCTCAAAATGGTAATCCTGCTGCCGGACTGCCCAGCGCTGCTTCTGCGCCTGCGGCTCCAGATCGACACCGGTCAGATTCGTGATGAAGCGGTGAATGCGTGTGATCTTGCTGCTCTCATATTTCTCGCGTCTTGCGCGGACGACTCGCTGTCCCTGACGCAGAGCGGTCGGGTTGACGACATAGTGACAGTGGACGCAGACACTTGCGTTTTTATAGATCGGCTGACCGCAGCACCGGCAGAAGCACCGCTCCGGATCAAGCATAACCTCTCGTGCAAGCTCCATGAGCGCTTCTTCATTCTGATCGTCAGCGGCTTTCTGCGCCTGTGCACGCTGCTGTGCCTGCGCCTGTGAACCGAACAGCTCATCGTTTGTTGCTGTCTGATAGGCAACGTCGATGATTTCGGCACCGTCATTGCGATTCTGATTTGTCATAGCTGATCACTCCTGTTGATAAGTTTTCCGGTAAATGATAATTCAAATGCTTCTTTTCATGAAATGCGGTTAGTTATATCCGAGTCCGTAGCTGCTGACCGCCTTGTTCGCTGTGAAAAAAGAACTCATATATTTCCGCTGCTGGTCATAGGTCTGCAAATTCGCAAGCGTTTTTTCCGTGATTTTGCCTCTGGAACAAACACTTCCGGTGATATTGCCTTCTTCGTCAGCCACGACGGCAAAATTCAGATTATCAATCTCGCCGTAATAATAGCGCATACGCTGGTACAGTGCAGAGTCTTTGCCGGTATCGTCATTTTTATTATATATCGTCGTATGGAATGCATAAGACTCTCCGGCTTCAATTAGCTCTCCTTCATAGGATAAGGCAGCGTTAAAAATGGATTTCGCCTGTGCAATCTGGCGATCCGTCGATGTGGTTGCAAACGTCTTTGGAAGAAACAGCAGTATCAGGACGATATTAAACAGCAGAATGACAGCGCAAACGATGAAGATGCTGCGGATTATCTTTGCTGCTTTGCTTTTTAACGGTACCGAAGCGGCAGGCTCCGCTTCTGCATCTGCTGCGGTCTCCGGATTGTTTTGCATGGTATTCAGTTCGTCCATGATATCATTCCTTTCGGCGGATACAGTGTCCGCATGTCAAAGACTATTCTCGCATGGAAGACAGGTCAACACCCGACGCAAGCTGCGGATAGCTGCCCACAATATAATGCGTGATATTATCCTGCTTATCCGAAATTAACGTCGAATAGAAAAAAGACGTTCTTTTGTTTTCCTTCGGATATTCCAGATCTTTCTCTGAGATCGGATAATATGACATGAACGCGCTCACGACATTGCCGTATTCGTCGCAGACGATTGCATAGTTGTAGTTGTCTGCATTGAACAGATATTGACAAATGCATTTATGGAGCGGATTGTTTTCCCGTTCTTCCGTCCGGTTCAGAATTGCGGTTTCAAACTCATACTGCTTTCCGTTATTATATTGGTCATTCTGATAGGTAATGGCGGCATTGTAAATTGATTTCGCTTCTGCCAAAGCATGATTCCTTCGGGACTTCGAGTTGAAGTTGTACATTGCAACAGCGATATAAATGAAAAAGAGCAGCACAATGATTGCAATAATCATCTGCCAGATTGATTTTTCAGCAGCTGCACCGTAACACAGAGCAATCCGGTATGATCCGGAAAGAGCTTCGGAAACGCTTTACCGGTTATTTTACGCTGCTTGAGCCAGATCTCAAAGTATAGTATCAGGATGCAGACAATCAGTATATTTACCAGAGAGACAGCTGCAATGTATGTTTTCGGAAGAAGCTGCCGGTCATATACTGGAAGGTATGAATCAATATACATGCAGACAAACGGCGTGAGTTCCGCACTGATGCAGAACAGAAAGATCACGTTCCAATGATCAGCGCCTTGATTTTGCTGCGAATCCGGCGGATATCCTTTTGCCACGGACTTTGCTCAGTCGGCATTGTTCTCCTTGTTTTCGGCGCGTTCGACGATCTCTTCGACCGGAACGGGGACATAATCTTCATCATCGTCCGGAAGCTCCGGCATGACAGGTTTTTCGTCCTCCTCAGAGGGCTCTGTGATCTCTGTTTTCTGCGGAGGCGAAGCGTAGTGTATTTCGTTTGTCATATAGTTTGCTGTTTCGGCAGGGAGACCTTTTTTATGAAGCTGCTCGCTGAGAAAGTCCGAAAACAGCGTATAGACGGCAGCGAAAACCGGTACAAAAGCAACCAT
>CAMHUJ010000309.1 GCA_946188175.1 uncultured Ruminococcus sp. | reverse complement strand
TAACGACACCAAATTCGTAGAGATCCCCGATGATATCAGGAATTTCTATAAGATGTACAGGCCTTCTCCTTTAACCAGGGCATATTGCCTTGAGGACAGACTGGATACACCCGCGAAGATCTATTACAAGTTCGAAGGAAACAACACATCCGGTTCCCACAAGCTGAACTCCGCTATCGCCCAGGCATACTACGCAAAGAAGCAGGGTCTGAAGGGCGTCACCACCGAGACCGGTGCAGGTCAGTGGGGTACTGCGCTCTCCATGGCATGTGCATATTTCGATCTGGACTGCCGTGTTTTCATGGTCAAGGTCAGCTATGAGCAGAAGCCGTTCCGCCGCGAGGTCATGCGTACCTACGGCGCATCCGTGACCCCGTCCCCCTCCGAGACGACTGCGATCGGCAGAAAGATTCTCGAGGAGCATCCGGGAACCGGCGGCAGCCTCGGCTGTGCTGTTTCGGAAGCAACCGAAGCCGCACTGACCAACGAGGGCTACCGCTATGTGCTCGGCTCCGTGCTGAATCAGGTGCTGCTGCATCAGACGGTGATCGGTCTGGAAACGCAGATCGCACTCAAAAAGTATGATATCAAGCCCGATGTGCTGATCGGCTGTGCAGGCGGCGGCTCGAATCTCGGCGGTCTGATCTCCCCGTTTGTCGGCGAGCAGCTCCGCGGCGAAGCAAACTATGAGTTCATCGCTGTCGAACCGGCATCCTGCCCGTCGCTGACACGCGGTAAGTATGCATATGATTATGCTGATACCGGACGCATCTGCCCGCTCGCAAAGATGTACACCCTCGGCGCGGATTACATTCCGGCACCGAACCACGCAGGCGGTCTGCGCTATCACGGCATGAATACGACGCTCTCCGAGCTGCGCGATCAGGGCATCCTGAAGGCAGTCTCCTACAGACAGACCGAGGTCTTTGAGGCGGCAGAGCAGTTTGCGCGCATCGAGGGCATCCTGCCGGCACCGGAAAGCTCTCACGCAATCCGTGCGGCAATCGACGAGGCGCTCATGTGCAAAGAGACCGGCGAGGAGAAGACGATTGTCTTCGGTCTGACCGGTACGGGCTATTTCGATCTCGCAGGCTATCAGAAGTACAATGACGGCGAGCTCCAGAATTATGTCCCGACAAATGAGGAGCTGGAAGAATCCTTCTCCAAGCTGCCCGCTATTGAGTAAGACGGACTGGAACAAATATGCAAACGGGCAGTACGGGGAATCTGTACTGCCCGTTGTGATTATCACGGCAGATCAAAAGAGGAATGCATATGATTGAACGGGCAAATGAAGCGGATTTGCAGGAGATTCTGGATTTGCAGTATCTTGCATATCAGAGCGAAGCGGCAATGTTCGGCAGCAGGGAGATTCCGCCGCTGAAACAGACGCTCGGCGAGGTACAGGCGGAGTATCGGAGCGGCATCATACTGAAAATGGTACAGGACGGCAGAATCATCGGCTCCGTCCGCGCAAGGGCGCAGGACGGAACGGTATATATCGGCAAGCTCATGGTGCATCCGGCGCATCAGCGGAAGGGTTACGGCGCTGCGCTGCTGGCGGCGGTTGAAGCCTGCTTCCCCGGAAAGCGGTATGAGCTGTTCACCAGTACCAGAAGCACCGGCAACCTCCGGCTGTATCAGAAAGCAGGGTATACCGAATTTGCCCGCAAGCCCGTCGATGCCGAACTGGTATTTGTATATCTGGAGAAAACATCACAGAAACAATCAGGAGATTTTACATGAAAAAAGATTTACTGCTTCAGGTTCTGGCAGGAGCGGTTTCGATCATACTCGGCACCATGACGCTGATATACGGTGTCCGTTTCCTGCTGGATGAATCAAAGGGCAATGTCCCGACCTGCATCATTCTGCTGCTTTGCTGTATGGCATCGTTCCTCGCCTGTGTCCTGATCTGTAAGCATAACATGAAAAAGTATCGGAAGTAATCTGAACAGCCGGCAGACGGAGGTGAAAGACATGCTGCGGATTCCGAATCTGAAACTGCCGCTTGATTATACGGATGAGATGCTGCGGCAGGAGGCTGCGCGGGCGCTGCATATCCGTGCGGAGGAGATCAAAGCGCTGACGCTTGTCCGGCGGGCGGTTGATGCGCGCAAAGAAGTGCATTTTACCGTGACGGCAGATGTCAGTCTGAACAGGGAAGCGGCAGTCATGAAGCATCTGCCGAAGAATACGAATATTCAGCAGATACAGCCGTTTTCCATGCCGAAATATCAGGCGGTCACGCTGCCGCACCGTCCGGTCGTGATCGGAGCAGGTCCGGCGGGACTTTTTGCCGCATGGGTACTGGCGCAGGCGGGGCTGCATCCGGTTCTGCTGGAGCGCGGCAAGCCGGTCGCCGAACGGCAGAGATCGGTGCAGGAATATTACCGGACGGGCAGGCTCGATCCCGAAAGCAATGTACAGTTCGGCGAGGGCGGCGCAGGCACCTTCTCCGACGGCAAGCTCAATACCGGCACAAAGGACCCGCGCATCCGGCAGGTGCTGCAGACCTTTGCGGACTGCGGCGCACCGGAGGAGATTCTCTGGCAGGCAAAGCCGCATATCGGCACCGACCGGCTTGCAGTCTGCATCCCGAATCTGCGCAGGCGTATCGAGCAGGCAGGCGGAACGGTGCTGTTCGGCGCAAAATGCAACGGACTGACAGCCGCCGGCGGCAGGATCGTTTCGGTGGAATACGAACAAAACGGCAGGACGGATTCGCTGCGCACGGATCATGTGATCCTCGCAGTCGGACACAGTGCGCGCGATGTCTTTGCGATGCTGAACCGGATGCGTCTGCCGATGTCGCAGAAGCCGTTTTCGCTCGGCGTCCGGATCGAGCATAAACAGACGGAGATCGACCGCCTCTGCTACGGAAAATCGGCAGGGCATCCGCGGCTCGGGGCGGCAAGCTACAAGGTCGCGGCGCATACTGCGGACGGGCGCGGCGTGTATTCGTTCTGCATGTGTCCGGGCGGCACGGTGCAGGCAGCTGCATCGGAGCCGGAAACGGTCGTCACGAACGGCATGAGCTGCTTTGCGCGGGATGCGGAGAATGCGAACAGTGCGCTGCTGGTCGGCATCAATCCCTCGGATTTCGGCTCGGAGGATGTGCTTGCGGGTGTTGCATTGCAGCGGAAGATCGAGCATGCGGCATATCTTGCAGGCGGCGGAACAGGCAAGGCGCCGGTCACGCTGCTCACAGATTTCCTGAAAGGACAGCAGTCGCAGGCATTCGGCAGCGTGCAGCCGAGCTATCCGCTCGGGACGGTCTTTGCAAAGCCGGAAAGCTGCCTGCCGGAATTTGTCTGCGAAGCGCTGCGGCAGGGCTTCCCGCTGCTGGAACGGCAGCTCCGGGGCTTCGTACAGCCCGATGCGGTCCTGACGGCACCGGAAACGCGCAGCTCCTCGCCGGTGCGGATTCTGCGCAATCCGGAGACGCTGGAAGCGGTCACGGTTCAGGGGTTCTATCCCTGCGGCGAGGGCGCGGGCTATGCCGGCGGCATTGTTTCCGCGGCAGTTGACGGCATCCGCTGCGCAGAAATGATCCTGCGGACGGTCTGAGACATGCGGATAAAGAGGTGAAACATCATTGCGGAAAACAGTGTACCTGATAGCAGCTGCATCTGTTTGTCTGACGGCAGCGTGCATATATCTGTACCGCATCCTGAAAGCG
The DNA here is from genome assembly GCA_946188175.1 of uncultured Ruminococcus sp. Classification (GTDB taxonomy): domain Bacteria; phylum Bacillota; class Clostridia; order Oscillospirales; family Ruminococcaceae; genus Firm-04. The sequence continues at coordinate 1 of CAMHUJ010000309.1, read as the reverse complement.
G
>CAMHUJ010000308.1 GCA_946188175.1 uncultured Ruminococcus sp. | reverse complement strand
TGTCCACGGCTCCGAGCGGTATTTGTACGGTGCGGTCATTGTCAGCAGATGCGCGATTTTCACATCATAGATCGTTTTCTCACCACGCTTGACGGCATAATCCGGAAAGAAGTCCAGCACCTTCTGCTGTGTACTATTTATATAGCCACGGTCGATTGCGATGCCGGTCAGCACCGCCATAACCCCCTTTGTCACGGATGCAACATGCACCGGACTGTCCGCCGCAAAGCCGCGCCAGCAGTCGGAGTAAACGGTCTTATCGTCTTTTATTGCGCAAATCTGTCGGATATTGCTCTCATTGCCCGTGCCTTCCGCGACAAGCTGATGCAATTCTTCCTTCGTCATAAAAAACTCCTTACCAGTACTGATACAACTGGCACTGCATCATGCCGTTATAGAGCTTGCGGCGTTTGCGCGCCTTGCGTCCGAAGCATTTTTCAAACTCGGAATCCGGCGTGATGATGCTGCACGGCAGGTCATCCGGAATCACTTTGCTCATGACGCGATAGAGTCCCCTCGCCTGCTCCACATCGAGCATGCGCTCGCCGTATGGCGGATTGCAGACGATATTCTGTCCGCTGACCGCAGCAAAATCCTTGATCTCCTGCTGCTTCACGGTAATGCGGTCGGCGACGCCTGCCTTCTTTGCATTCAGCATCGTCAGCTCGACAGCAGCCGGATCGGCATCGAAGCCGAAGCCGTGAAATTCCGCGTCGTGGTTGATTTTTTCGGTTGCGGCAGTCCGTGCTCTGCGGAACGAATCCTGCGGCGTCTGCTGCCATGTCTCACAGGCATATTTCCTGTGCAGACCCGGTGCAATCCGCATGGCACGGCGCGCGCCTTCGATCAGAAATGTGCCGCTGCCGCAGAACGGGTCGCAGAGCTGTGTATCGCTCCGCACATGCGACAGATCGAGAATACCGGCAGCAAGCGTTTCGCGGATCGGCGCAAGCACTGCCTGCTGCCGCCAGCACCGCTTGTAAAGCGGCATGCCGGTCGTATCGAGATAGAGCGTGCAGATGTCGTTGCGAATCTGGAATTGCAGCGTGTGCGCCGCGCCGGATTCGGGAAGCGTCTGCGTGTGATACGCCTTTTGCAGTCTGGTGACGGCTGCCTTTTTGACAATCGCCTGACACGCCGGAACGCTGTGCAGCGCAGAATTCAGCGAGCTGCCCTTGACGATGATCGCATCATCGCGCCCGATGAACTCCTCGAGCGGTGCCTGCATAACGCCCTCAAACAGCGGATCAAACGCGGTTTTTCCGCGCTGCGCCTTGACGGAGAATGTCCCGAGCTCCACGAGGACACGCTCCGCCGCCGCCAGCTCGATATTCGCAGCGGCGATCTCATCCCAGCCGCCGGAGAAGGATACTCTGCCGTCGGCAGCGGCGATCTCCGGTACGCCGAGCCGCACCAGCTCGAATTTCACAACCGATTCAAGCCCGAAATGACACGGGCAGCAAATACGAAACATAATTATCTATCCTTTATATTCCCATTTCCGAAAAATGTTTCTGTACGAAGTAAAAATCAGCCGAATTGAATACGCCCAATAAAACTTATCCATACATAAGCGTCACTTCTCCCCGCAAAGAGGAAGGAAAAAGGCAGCGCGAGAGGGAGAACCTTAAAGAGAGGAGAGATCTGAGCACAGAGAAGACATCCCTCTCCCTATGATGCTTCCCCTCGCATTCGCGCGTCCAGTATCATTATATATGTTTACTTATATATGTGCGATATGATACCGATTCCATGTTAAATTATAAAAAGATATCAGGAAGGTTGTACGCAAACGTGCAACTTTTTGCCGTTTTGGCACCCCTTTACAGAAGGCATTGCCTGCGCGCCGAACCGGTGCGTCAGGGCTCAGCTTGCACACAAACTCCGCATTTCAGTACGTGGGCGTACAGGGAAAGAACCGGAGCAGTGCCGCAGCACGCGATAAAATGCAGCGTACCTTGACAATTTCATATCAGATATCTGTCGCCGCATCAAACCGCAGCACATGGATGCCGGATTCCTCGCCGTAAACCGTATCAATCAGCACGCCGCCGCAGGCTGCAATCGTTTTCCGGCTGCCGGTGTTGAAATCTGCACAGACAAGCCGAACTGTATCCAGCCCGAGCCGCTTTGCCTCCCGCAGCGCAAGCCGGAGCTGTGCCTTTGCATAGCCCTTTCTGCGCTCATCAGGACGCACGGAATAGCCGATATGCGAGCAGAATTCCGGATCGTCGTCATCATATTCCAGTGCATGCCGCAGAATCACCATGCCGACTGTTTTACCGTCCGACACGCGAACCGTCCGGAACCATGTGATCCTGCCTTCCGAATCAGAAACATATTGCAGCCAATCCGCAATATCTTCATATTCCTCAAGACAGTCAAGCCCCGGAATCCGATTCTCATCTGCGGTCACGCGCGCGGTCTGCGCCGGAAATGCACTGCGGTATTCTGCAACCGCCGCCGCATCGTCCGCAGAGACCGGCACAAGCATCAGTTCATCCATATGTGCTCCTTATCCGTTGATGATGCCGGAAATGCCGTCCGACAGAAAACGCTTCTTATAATACGCGAGCTCCGAACGGATCATATCGTCAATCGTCTGCATGCCGAGCAGCTCGACCGGCGCCTTGTCGTCGGTCAGAATCCGGTCGCCTGCCGGAACAGGCATGAGCTGAACCGAAACAAGCCGCATCATCTGCGCAAGCTCGGTATTCTCCTCCGCGGCAAGATTATTTTCCAGTATCTGCGCGATTTCCGAATTCTCCGAAGCATAGAGCTCACGGTTTGTCGATTTTGCAACATCGGCAATATATACCGTCCCGAAAACCGATGCGATCGTATCCTGCAAATATGCATGGATGCCGTTTTCACGCTGCGAGGTCATGTTCATATTGACGACCATGACGCCGTTTTCGGTCAGATGCGATTTCACCAGCCGGAAAAATTCCTGCGAGGACATCTGAAACGGAATCGTGATATCCTGATACGCATCGACCATGATGATGTCATACTTGCGGTCGGTGCCGTTCAGAAATGCCCTGCCGTCATAGGTCGCAACCGGAATCGACGGATCAAGCGCAAAATATTCGTGCGCAAGCGCCGTGATCTTCCCGTCGATCTCGACGCCGGAAATTGCCATAGAATCAAAATAGCGCCGGCACTGTGTCGCGTAAGTGCCGGTGCCCATTCCAAGAATCAGCATATTATGCGCAGCATGCGGCTGACCGAGCATCATCGGCGCCGCGAGCGCATAGTCATAATACATACCGGTCAGTGCGTCGTCCTTGATATAGACCGACTGCACACCGAACAGCACATTCGTCGAGAGTACGGCTCTGCGGTCGTCCTCACGTACCTGCAAATAATTGTAAACGGATTCGTCCTCCAGCGTCAGCGTCTTGTCCCAGAATGCAAATCCGAGCAGAAACGCCGCCACGGATGCCGCTGCGAACAGTACCGCCGAGACCGCGATCTTCACTTTGCCGCGCCGCTCCGAGAGGAAATACACGATGCCGAGCAGCAGCAGAATCCCCGAGAAAATGACAAAGGTCGCAGCCGTTCCGACAGCCGGAATCGTCACAAACGTCGGGACAAAGGTCCCGATGATGCTGCCGATTGTATTTGCGGCACCGAGTCTTCCGACGGTGCTGCCGCTGTCCTCAAGACTGCCGACCGCAAATTTCAC
>CAMHUJ010000307.1 GCA_946188175.1 uncultured Ruminococcus sp. | reverse complement strand
TGCGTTTAACTGCTAAAAATGCGCGGGCAGAATTAGCACCTAAACGCATTTTTCCCAAATGGCAATTTTGCGTTTAACTGCTAAAAATGCGCGGGCAGAATTAGCACCTAAACGCATTTTTCCCAAATGGCAATTTTGCGTTTAACTGCTAAAAATGCGCGGGCAGAATTAGCACCTAAACGCATTTTTCCAAAATGGCAATTTTGCGTTTAACTGCTAAAAATGCGCAGGCGGAATTAGCACCTAAACGCATTTTTCCAAAATGGCAATTTTGCGTTTTGCTGCTAAAAATGCACCGGAAGAATTAGCAGCTAAACGCATTTTTCTCAAATGGCAATTTTGCGTTTTGCTGCTAAAAATGCACCGGAAGAATTAGCAGCTAAACGCATTTTTCCAAAATGGCAATTTTGCGTTTAACTGCTAAAAACAGAACACAGAATTAGCAGCTAAACGCATTTTCTCAAAAAGGCAATTTTGCGTTTTACTGCTAAAAACAGGTCGCAAAATTAGCAGCTAAACGCATTTACCCGAAAATACAAAATTGCGTTTTGCTGCTAAAACCAGAACATAAAATTAGCACCTAAACGCATTTACCGGAATCAGCAAAAATGCGTTTAAGTGCTAAAATGTGACGGGAAATCCTAGCGGCTGGACGCAATTTACCCGAATCAGACAAAATGCGTTTAAGTGCTAAAAAACAGGCGGAAATTTAGCAGTTTACCGCATTTCCTTCATCGCACAAAATGCGTCCAAATGCTAAAAAAATGCGTTTAAGTGCGAAATAAAAGCGTTTAACTGCTAAAAATTTGCGTTTAAGTGCTAATTCATATGTCTGAAACCTTCGTAATTACGCGGTTTTTGACAGGAAAATTTTGCCTAATAATATAATACTTTAGTATTTTAATATCCTTGCTTGCACTGTTTAAGCAGTGCAAGCAGCATGTCTCTGAAAAAAAGAATCTGCCGCGCCGCCGCATCTGTCCCCTGCCGGATCACTTCTTTCCGTGATGCGGGAACGTGAAAACAATGGTCTCGAGATTCTTCAGCGAAGGGATCATCTTGGGGTCCTTCGGATCGGGCAGCACAATATCTTGATACCGGTCCATGAGATAGGTCTGCTCGCGCAGGATGCGCCATGTCGTTTCAAAGGTACGTTTGAGCAGCGTCGTTTTGTTCTTCGCCTGATTCAGACGCTGTTCCAGAAGCGGGTTCCGTTCGATCATTGTCATCGCCGAAATATGCGGTTCCTGATTGCCGCACTGCTCGATCAGCTGCACGATGATCAGCACGTTTTCAATCGCCGTTTTATTGCGCTCTTTGACGATCGAAGTTTTCGTCAGATAGGAGTGCGTCGGCATGCGCATCGGGTCGCCTTTTTTGGTCAGTCTCGGCTCGCCGTTTTTGTTCTTCCGGATCGCTAATTTGTAGACCGTTTTGATGACCATGTTCATGTACGGCGAGCTGAATGAGATCGTGTTCTTTTTATCATCATAGCCTTCAAAGTTGAGCACCGGATAGAGCGACTGCGAAGGCTTGTTGTTGCGCGTGCCGTGCATCACGCCGACGATGTTATGGAAGCTCTGGACGTTATCAATCAGCCGCTGGATGCCTGCCTTATTGATATTGCGCTGGAGCCCCATGCTTTCTGCTAAATCCGGCACATAAAGCGTGATCACATCACGGATTTCCGAGCATTTCGTCTTCTCAAATTCCGTTAAAATGATCGAATAGAAAATGCGCAGCATGCCGAGATCAATCGAGTCGATGCCCTCATTTGTGACCATATTTTGCAGCTGAACCTCGGAAACCGGCTGAATCTCGTTGCCGATGAAGTACATTCTGCCGTCGGAGAATTTCAGCCCGTCCGTCGAAGCGAGCGGCTGCATGTAGGCATTGCCGAAGGGCTTGAGGCTCATGACGTACTGATAATTCTGCATGGTCGGGACGGCAAGGGCGGTCGGGATTTCGTGGACTGCCTCCTCCGCCTGTGCTTTTGTGCGGTAGATCGCCGCGTCGTCGTCCTGATAATGCAGGCGGCAGTATTCGAGCAGCTTGCCGAGGTGGAAGGGCGCGAGGAAGTGGAACATGGTCGGCGCGGGGTCCTCGAGCAGCGCTGCAAAGCCTTCATCGTCAATGAACTGCGGCGTGCGGATGCTCTCCGCGTCCGCCTCCGAGAGGTTATGCAGGAAGGCTGCTCTGCGCTCCGGCGTCCGCAGGGGCTTGATACAGCCGCTGTATTGCCGGATGAACAGCATGTTCGAGGTACATGTCAGGATGAAATCGGTGCTGAAAAAGCCTTCCGGATCGGGCTCCAGCAGGAATGCCATAAAGCCTGCGATCTCGAATTCCGTCCGGTCGAGCGAGAGCTGCTCGGACAGCTTGTGCAGATGCTTCATCAGCGCAGCCTGTGTCTCCTCCGGCGGCAGCGCCGTGGCATTGTAATTTTCCGTATCATAGGGCATGTTCGGGATACTCCTTTCCGTTGTATGATCCGGTATCCTTGGATGATTCGCTCACTCTGTATTATTCAGATTACTCGGGTTATCATGCGGCTTGTCGTGTTTTGTCATATTTTCGGATTGTCATATTCAGTCGAATCTGCGTGCATATGCATATCCGGTAACCGCATCATACTCAGTAAACCAGATAGCATAGATAACTTCAATCACGCAGTATTACTGCACTCCCCTGCCGGATTCTCAGCGATGCGACAGCATCTCTCTGCCGTCCTTCTGATATGCCTTGAGGACATCGCCGAGCCCCTTCTCGAGGATCTCATTGATCACATCCTTGATCTCTCTGCGCTCGGTATATGCGTAATCCTTGAGCAGATCGAGCAGATCCTTCCGGACGATGAATGTCGCGCGCTGGTAGTTCTCCGGATCGTTTTTGTCGATTGCGGGTACAGCAGCGGCGGGCTGTGCCTTTGCTTTTTTCGGCTCAGGTTTGGTCACTGTCTTCTTCTGCTTTGCATCGGGCTGTTTTGCGGGTTTTGTACTCCCCTGCTGCGTGCCGGTAAACAGCGGATTTCTGTCGAGCGGATTCTCATCGAATTTGAATGCCATGATTATTTCTCCTCTCTGCGGCGGATTTCGGTTGCGATATTCCGGTATGCAACGGCGCCGATCGAGCCGGTCGCATATTCAAAGATATCCTTTCCGAAGGTCGGTGCTTCGGCGATTTTGGAGTTATAGCGGACGATATCCGTGAAGATTTCATCCGGAAACTTCTCTTTGATCGCCTCGAATACGGATTTATCGAGACCGCGGCGCGCGTCGTAGAGCGTGACGATCACGCCGCTGATCTTCAGATTCGGGTTCATGCGTCTGCGGACGATCTCGACGGTCTGCATGAGCTGCATGATGCCGTCAAGGGGCATGTACTGCGCGGCGACGGGGATGATAATGCCGTCGGAAGCGGTCAGCGCCATGAGCGTGAGGACGGAGAGGCTCGGCGAGCAGTCGATCAGCACATAGTCATACTCCCCTGCTGCGGGCTCGAGGGCTTCCTTTAAGATGAAGTCGCGTCCTGCGGCACCGATCAGCTCGACCTCTGTGCCCGAGAGACGGATATCGCCCGGCAGGATGTCCGGCAGGTTTTCTCTGCGGACGATTGCCTCCTCGGCAGTCCCCTTTCCGGTGAGCACTTCGCTGACGGTCACGGCATCGGCATCGAGACTGCGGATGCCTGCGGATT
>CAMHUJ010000306.1 GCA_946188175.1 uncultured Ruminococcus sp. | reverse complement strand
GAAACAACGCGGATTCTCGCCGTGACCGCGCGCAAGGGCTGGATCGGCAGCGCGGCAGCCGAGGCGGTCTATACGATCAACGGCAAGGATGTCAGCGAGGCATATCTCGTGAAGGACGGCGTTCTGGTAGCGTACCGCGGTATCCGGAAGAAGGTCACCGTGCCGGACCGGTATAACGGCGAGCCGCTGCGAGAGGTTGCGGCGGATGCGTTTGCGGGCAATCATTTTGCGGAGGAGATCCAGCTTCCGTCCTCTGTGAAGAAGATCGGCGACAGAGCATTTGCAAACTGCTCGGAGCTGGTGCGCATCTTTGCGACCGGTGCGGAGGAGCTCGGCGAGGATGCCTTCGCGCGCTGCGAAAAGCTGCATGAGGCGCAGTTTGCCGATGCTGTCAAAACGGCAGACACAGGCGCATTCCGCGGCTGTATCGCACTGACGCGGCTCGATCTGGAGGGATTGCAGTCGCTGCCGGAATCGGCATTTGAGGGCTGCACACTGCTGAAAACCGTACATCTGCCGGATGTGACCGTGATCGGCGAAAATGCCTTCCGGAACTGCAAGGCGCTGACGGAGCCGGAAATCTACTGGCAGAATGTGACCGCAGTCGGCAGCCGTGCATTTGAAAACTGTTCCGCATGGGAGGGCGATGTGCGCTTTTCCGCGCTGGAAACGCTCGGCAACGGCGTATTTTCCGGTGATACCGTGCTGCGCAGCGTGATGCTGCCGGAGACGGTCACTGTGCTCCCGACAGACTGCTTTTCCAGCTGCACCGGACTGCGGCAGCTCGTTCTGCCCGGTATTACAAAAATCGAAAGCGGCGCGCTCGCAGCGCAGACCGGCAGAATGCAGCTCCTGTACGGCATTGACTATGCAAAAATCACGTATGTGGGTACAAATGCGTTCAGCGGATGCATGCTCGGCAACGGACTGGATACGCTGCGGTTTGATGCGCTCGAAAAGCTCGAATACCGTGCATTCGGCGGCGCAATCGCCGGAACACTTGAATTCCCGAAGCTGACGGAGGTCGGCGATGCGTCCTTTGCGGATGCACAGATCGACTGCGTCCGGCTGGAAAATGCAGAGAAGCTCTCTGCGCGGTCGCTGACGGGTGTCCGTTCGGTTTATCTGACAAATCAGCTGAAATCGGTTGCGGACAGCGCCTTTGCGCCGAATGCGTACATCGTATCGGATGCGCCGGTTTCTGCGGTGAAGCTGCTTGCGGAAATGAAATTCTGCGATGAACCGCTGGTGCTTCGGCGGAGCAGCGAAAAGCTCGTGCTGGCACAGCATGATGCAGGCGCACTGCGCGTTCTGGCATGCGGCAATGCCCTGCAATATCAGTGGTATCTGGTCAGCGGTGAGACGCAGACGCTTGTCGAAGGCGCCGTGCTGCCGGAGCTGTATCCGGATACGTCTGCGGCGGGCGAATTTACCTATCGCTGCGTCATGACCGATGCACAGGGCAAGACCGAGCAGGTGACGTTCTCGGTCAGTGTAACGAAAACGGAGACGCTTCCGGCGCTGCATCCCGATCAGTTCTGCGAACCGTCCGGCGGCAGCACAATGCGTACTATTGTACCGGCGGAATCGGGAACCTACCGGATCTCCGCATCCGGCGTCGCGGCGGCATCCGGCGTGCTGACCGATGCTGCGGGTCAGGTGCTCGGGACGCTGAAAAGTCAGACGGCAGGCGGCGAATTGCTTACAGCCGGACTGGAGAAAGATAAGACCTATTATCTCCGGACGGAGGCGCTCTGGAAGGATGATTATGCGCTCTTTCTGACATCCGCTGCACCGGCGGAGATTGATATTGCCGCGTGTACGCTGCAAGTCACGGTACAGCGCGCATGTGATTTCGGTTCGGGCTATCAGCCGGAGGTTGCCGTGCGGCAGCCGGACGGAACGAAGCTCATTCCGGAGCAGGATTATGTGCTGCGTTATTCCAGACACAATCAGGAGGTCCGGATTCTGGCATACGGCATCGGGCGCTGCTGCGGCTGCGGAGAGACATCCGTTACGGTCTATGAGCGGATTCCGCAGGATACGCCTGTGCCGTTTCAGATCGGCTATGAGAAGGAAGAAGCGGTGTATATCTTTGTGCCGCAGGTGACCGGAAAATACCGGTTTTATGCGAATGCAACGGCGGGCTATGCCGAGGAGCAGGCGGCATTCAACCGTTCCGGCAGATATGCGGGCGGACAGAATCATGTCAATGTCAAGACCGAATGCTGGATTGCGGATACACCGGAGCATGATGACAAGATATTTGCGCAGAGCGATTATTCGACGTCTTCCGGCAGTTATTTCAATTCGACCGCGATGCTCAATGCCGGACAGAGCTATTATATTGTCTGCGCCGGTTCCGTCGGTGCGGATTATGCGCTGGTGATCTCGGCGGAACGCTATGATCTCAGTGAGGCGACCGTGACCGGCGGCTTCATGGCAAGCTATGAGCCGGGCGAATTCCACTGTCCGCGCATCAAGGTGCGCCACGGTGAGAATGTGCTCGAAGAGGGCGTCGATTATCAGCGGATTGATAACCGGAACGACATTCCGGGACTTGCGGAGATCACGCTTGTCGGCATGGGCAAATATTACGGCACGCTTGTCAAACGCTATGAGATGATCTATGAATCGCCGGCGGTTTCCGAGACGATGCTTGCGCTGGATACACCGGTCGAGGTCAGCTGTTCCGACAGCCGACTCGAAAATCTCTGGTTCAGAGTCGATCAGTGCAAAACGGAAAATGAAACGATCCGCTACCGCGTGCTGAATGAACGTGTCAGCGGCAGCGTGATGCTTTATACGCTCTACCGCTATGATGAAACGCTGCATACCTGTGCGCGTGTGAAGCAGATGAACGGAGAACAGAATGACTATCTGCTCGGCAACGGCACATATATCATTGCAGTCGCAAGGCAGTATCCCGAGACGGCGGCAAAGGCGAAATTCTCCGTGCTGATTCCGTATTCGGTGACGGATGCGGAGCTGATTGTGACTGATCAGCCGTATACGGGCAGCGAGGTGCCGGTTCCGGTGAAGCTGCGCAATGCAGACGGCACAGAGCTCCAGCCGGGCAAGGATTTCCGCATTGTGTATAAGGACAGCAATATCATGCTCGGCGAGCAGCCGTTCGCGCTGTATTCTACAAACCGTACCTTTGGCTATCAGGAGGGCGTTTTCAACATTTATGCGGACCTTCCGGCGGATGCACCGCTGCTGGAGCTCGGCGAACACAGCGTCACGGTGACGAAGCAGGATCGCCTTGCGGTCTACCGTGTCACACCGGAGACAGAGACCGAATATATGCTCTGTACCTCGGATGTAGCGGATATCGTTTTGCGCGTTTTCTCGCCGGAAGGGGAGATGCTCGAGCAGGATTACGGTGCCGGTACAAAATCGGTGCGGTTTACGGTGCCTGCCGGTGAGACGCGTTTTCTCATGGTGAAATTCAACGGCACGGCGCGTGAGGGTACGATCCGTTTCCGTCTGGAAACCTCGCTGCGGCAGCTTTCGGAGTGCGAGATCACTGCGGAGCCGCATGTCTGGACAGGTGAGGTTATCGCACCGCAGGTGACATTCAAAGACGGCGACTATACACTCGTTGAGGGGACGGATTACCGTCTGCGCTATACGGCGGATGATGTCAACATCGGCACGGCAATGGCAAACTATACCGGCCTCGGCAAATACTTC
>CAMHUJ010000305.1 GCA_946188175.1 uncultured Ruminococcus sp. | reverse complement strand
AACAGCTTTGCTGCCGTAAATGCGCCCTGTCCGCCGCGTCCGAGCCAAAGTATCTCTTTCATAGTCTCAATCTCCTACCTGTTTGGTATGTTTCTATCATACACCGATTTTCGCTTTTTGTCCAATACGAAAGAACAATCGTCAGCTATAAGGAAAAGCTATCATAATACATTCAGCCGGGTACCGCGTCTGCGGACCAGCTCATACACTGCCGCCGATACCGCCGCGCCGAATACACCCTGAATGATATTCTCCGGAACAGAGAGCAGCGCGCTCGATAGAGAACCGTACAGCACACCGGCAAATACCGCATAGCCGAAGATCATAATGATCTCTGCGGCGACCGCGCCTGCAAGCTGCGCAAAAAATGATTTCCGGTTCTGCGAGAGCCGCTTATATACAAAATACGATACGGCCGCCATGCCTGCCTTGATGAGCAGCGTCGCCGGTGCATAGACCGTATAACCGGAGATCAGGTCGGCGAGCGCAGAACCGATGCCTGCTGCCGCGCCGCCGTACAGCGGTCCCAGAATCCATGCGGACAGATTGACCAGTACATCGCCCGTATTGATATATCCCTTTGTCGGCGAGGGTATCTGAATCAGCAGCGTGGCGACAGTCGTCAGTGCTGCGAGCGCGCCTGCAAGTGTCAGCTTTTGTATTTTATGATCTTTCATGTTCAATCATCCTTTCCGGACTGAATGCCGAGATAGCGCTTCAGTTCCTCAATATAAATTGTTCCCGCTTTGCTGCGAAGTGTTTTTTTCAGTGTGATATAGCCGATCTCCATTGCATCCTCATCCTCTGTTTCAAACGGCACGGCAATATAATCGCTGCCGTTCAGCTCCTCGCAGATGATGCCGGAGCAGAGCGTATAGCCGTTTAATCCGATCATCAGATTGAGCATGGTCGCGCGGTCGTTCGCCTTGATCGTCCGCGGATATTCCGCCGTGCTCAGAATCTCCTCTGCGTAATAGAACGAGCTGTTCGCGCCCTGCTCAAAGGAAAGGCAGGGATAATCCGCAAGATCGTCAAAGGTGATCTTCTCCTGCTTTGCCAGCGGATGCCCCTTCCAGAGATAGACAAACGGGCGGCATTTCGTCAGCGCTGTGAATTCCAGACCGTTTGCATGCAGCAGCTTCGTGATTGCCTTGCGGTTGAAATCGCTCAGATACAGAATGCCGATCTCGCTGCGCAGCGTTGCAACATCGCTGATGATCTCGGCAGTTTTGGTCTCGCGGATCGCAAACTCATACTTCGCTGTATCAAAGCGCTTGACCATTTCCACAAACGCCTTGACCGCGAAGGAATAATGCTGCGCGGAGACGCCGAATTTCTTTTTGATGCTGCTTTTCGCGGAATATTTTTCCGTCAGAATATCAAACTGTCCGACGACCTGATGCGCATACTGCAAAAACTCCGCACCGTCATTCGTGACGGTTACGCCTCTGCCGCTGCGGTTGAAGATCAGGATGCCTGTCTCCTTTTCGAGCTCCTGCACGGATGCCGTCAGCGAGGGCTGCGAGACATAAAGCAGCTCCGCCGCCTTGTTCATCGAGCCGGTCTCTGCTATCGTCAGCGCATATTTCAGCTGCTGCAGTGTCATAATCTCACCTCATATCAAAATAATCCGGTACTGAAATAACGGTCGCCGCGGTCGGGGAAAACTGTGACAATATTACCCCCGCCGACGCGCTCCGTCAGCTTTAATACGGCAGCCATTGCCGCGCCGGACGATGAGCCTGCAAAGATGCCCTCCGTTTTCGCAAGCAGACGGGCTGTCGCAAAGGCTTCGTCATCCGTTATCTTGATCACATCATCGACCAGCGACATATCCATTGTATCTGCGATGAAATCATTGCCGATGCCCTCGATGTTGTAATCGCTGTGTTCGCCGCCGCCCATGGTCGAGCCGACCGGATCGGCAAGGATGCCGCGAATCTCCGGATTCCGCTCCTTCAGATAGCGCAGAATGCCGGTGTATGTGCCGCCGCTGCCTGCGCCTGCAACAACATAGTCGATTCTGCCGTCGAGCGATTCATAGATTTCTCTGCCGGTCGTTTCATAATGTGCAAGCGGATTGCTCTGGTTTTTGAACTGCTCCAGCGAGATCGAACCGGGAATCTGCGCCTTGATCTCCTCCGCCTTTTCGACCGCGCCGAGCATGCCTTTTTCACGCGGCGTATTGATCACCTCCGCGCCGAGTGCACGCATCAGCGCCTGCTTTTCTGCGGAGAATTTTGTCGGTACAACGAAAATAATACGGTATCCGCGGTTCAGTGCCGCGAATGCGATGCCGAGTCCGGTATTGCCCGCGGTCGCTTCGACGATTGTGCCGCCGGATTTCAGCAGCCCGCGCCGCTCGGCATCATTCACCATATACAGTCCGGTTCTGTCCTTGACGCTGCCGGACGGGTTCCACAGCTCCAGCTTTGCAAAGACGTTCACGCCCTGCTTTTGTACAATATTGCCCAGCCTGACCAGCGGCGTATGCCCGATCAGCGCCTGCATGGATTCATAATACTGCATGCTTTCTCACTCCCCGTAAAGGTACACACGCTGTTCATCGGTCAGCGTGTCAATTTCAATGTTCATCGTCGCCAGCTTCTGCCTTGCGACTGCTTCATCCACCGCGCGCGGCACATTGTTCAGCACGGATGTCACCGTATCGCGGTGTGCGATCAGCCATTCCGCACTGCGCGCCTGAATGGCAAAGCTCATGTCCATGATCTCCGCCGGATGCCCGTCGCCTGCCGCAAGATTGACCAGTCTGCCCTCCGCAATGACGTAGATCGTCACGCCGTTCGGCAGCGTATAGCCGGTGATATTGTTCCGCGCTTCAAACGATCTGACCGCGAGCTGTTTCAGCGCCGCCATATCGACCTCGACGTCAAAATGACCGGCATTGCTGAGAATCGCGCCCTCGTGCATCTTCAGGAAGCTGTTTTCTGTGATGACGCGGCTGCATCCTGTGACGGTCACGAAGAAATCGCCCAGCGGCGCGGCATCCTCCATTTTCATAACGGTGAAGCCGTCCATGACCGCTTCGATCGCCTTGACCGGATCGACCTCGGTCACAATGACCTTTGCACCGAGCCCCTTGGCGCGCATCGCCGCACCCTTGCCGCACCAGCCGTAGCCCGCAATGACGACCGTTTTACCCGCGACGATCAGATTCGTCGTGCGGTTGATGCCGTCCCAGACGGACTGTCCGGTACCGTAGCGGTTATCAAACAGATGCTTGCAGTCCGCATCGTTGACAAGCATCATCGGGAATTTCAGTTCACCGGCTGCTGCCATTGCCTTCAGGCGCAGGATACCGGTCGTCGTTTCCTCGCAGCCGCCGGTCACATTTTCCAGCAGTTCGGGATATTCCTTATGGATCAGCGTGACAAGATCGCCGCCGTCGTCAATGATGAAATGCGGCTTTGCTTCGATCACGCGGCGCGTATGTGCTTCGTATTCCGCCGCCGTGACGCCGTGCCATGCGTAGACATTGAGCCCGCTGTGCACAAGCGCCGCCGCGATATCATCCTGCGTGGACAGCGGATTTGAGCCGGTGATATACATTTCCGCACCGCCTGCCGCCAGTACGCGGCAGAGATACGCAGTCTTTGCTTCGAGGTGAATCGAGAGGGCAATGCGCCTGCCTGCAAACGGCTTCGTCTTTGCAAATTCTGCTTCAATCCCGCGCAGCAGCGGCAT
>CAMHUJ010000304.1 GCA_946188175.1 uncultured Ruminococcus sp. | reverse complement strand
AACGCCGCGGGGCGGCATTATTCGGAGTATTTCGATCTTGAGTCGTTCGCGCGCATCTTCGTTTTTACTGTCGGTGACAAGGATGCAGTAGCTCTGTACGGCGCCTCTGCCGACTCTGCCGCGGAGCTGATGCAGCTGTGCCAGCCCGAACCGGTCGGCATTTTCAATCAGAATCAGCGTTGCATTCGGAACATCAACACCGACCTCGACAACAGTCGTACAGACGAGCAGGTCGATTTCATGTGCTTTCATCGCCGTCATAACCGCTTCTTTTTCCGTAGGTTTCATTTTACCGTGCAGCAGACCGACACGATAATCGGCAAATGCGCCCTGTTTCAGCGTTTCTGCATAGGTTTCCGCAGCCTGCACATTTTCCAGCGCATCGGATTCTTCAATCATTGCGCATACAAGATACGCCTGCTCGCCGGCATCAAGATGCGATTTGATGAAGCTGTATGCACGTTCACGGTAGCCGCCGGTGACGGCGAAGGTCTGAACCGGCAGTCTGCCCTTCGGCATTTCATCAAGCAGCGTGATATCGAGATCACCGTAAATGATGAGTGCCAGTGTGCGCGGAATCGGCGTTGCGGACATAACGAGCTTATGCGGACATCCGCCCTTTTCTGCGAGGGCGGCGCGCTGCGCGACGCCGAAGCGGTGCTGCTCATCCGTAATCACAGGCCCGAGGGCGTGAAAATCAATATCCTTCTGAATGACAGCATGCGTACCGATCACGACCTGCGCAGTCCCGTCTGCGATTTTCTTTTTGATTTCGCGTTTCTCCTTCGCCTTTGTGGAGCCGGTCAGCAGTACGGGTTCAATGCCGAGCGGCAAGAGAAATTCCGTCAAAGTATGCAGATGCTGCTGTGCAAGAATTTCAGTCGGTGCCATAAGTACGGTCTGCATGCCGTTTTTGGCGGTAAAATAGGCGGCAGCGGCTGCGACTGCTGTTTTTCCGCTTCCGACATCACCCTGCAACAGCCTGTTCATCGGTTTACTGCCGCAGAGGTCCTTGCAGATCGTCCGTATGGATTTCTGCTGCGCGGCTGTCAGTGAAAACGGCAGGTGATCGCAGAAATCCTGCATAGATACAGATTCTGACATGGACACAGCCGTCTGTCCGCTGCTTCTGTGCCGGAGCATCAGTGTACCGAGCTGAAACTGCAGCAATTCCTCAAATGCAAGACGGTGCCTTGCAGCTTCAAGTTCGGCTGCGGATTCCGGTCTGTGTACGGCTCGGAGTGCATCCACAAGGGGAATCAGCTGATAATCGTGCATGAGCGAATCGGGCATCGTTTCAACAGGCTGCTGTTCGAGATACATCAGTGCACGCCGGATGTTCGTGCGCATCATGGCGCTCGTCAGACCGGTTGTCTGCGGATAGACCGGCTGCAAAAGCATGGCGCTGCCGACCTTCTGCACCTGCGGAGACTGCATCTCCCTGCGCAGAAATCCGCCTGTGATCTTACCGTAGGCATAGTATTCCTCACCGGATTTCATCGCCTGATAGGTATACGGTGTATTATAAAAGACCAGCAGCATGTCGGAAATGCCGTCCGTTACAACAACACGGTAGATCGTAAAGCCTTTCCGTACAAATGCGACCGCCAGCTTCTGAACGACAGTGCAGCGCACCGCACAAGGGATACCGTTTTCAGCATCGGCGATCAGAACAGGCTTGCTGTAGTCAATATAGGTTCGCGGAAAATGGAACAGCAGGTCATAGGGCGTATGGATGCCGAGCTTATGGTACTTTGCGGCACGCTTTTCGCCGACGCCTGCCAGTGTTTCAATCGGCTGATAGAGTTCATTCATAATGATGCGACCTCGGGTTACAATAATCGGAACAGAAGTACGGTTCCGCTGATTCAGTATACCATATTTATAAAGTACTGTCAAGGAAGCGGTACTGTCTCTGCGGATTTCTGAAAACCGCTTGACATTTTTTTGAAAATATGATAAACTATGAAAGATAAAAGGGAGTAGCCGGCAATCCGTTTGCAGAGGATTGTCGTTCGTGACGTCATACCCGGCACGTTCCCGTGCCCGCACGAACATCAAACGGCAAGACTTTTATCGCACGGTGCCCATTGGGCTGCGGCGCGATAAAGGTCTGTTTTTTTATCTCAGACTCACAGGAAAGGAACGGAACTATGGAGGTCTTATATCAAAATCTGCTCAATCTCGATATCAAAATGGTTATCATGTGGCTGATCGGCGGTGTGCTGATCTATCTCGCAATCAAAAAAGACATGGAGCCGACACTTCTGCTGCCTATGGGCTTTGGCGCGATTCTTGTCAATCTGCCGCTCTCCGGCGCTGTGACGCAGGGGCTGGAGGAAGGTCCGCTCAGTATTTTATATAGTGCAGGCATTGCGAATGAGCTCTTTCCGCTGATTCTGTTCATCGGTATCGGTGCGATGATCGACTTCGGCCCGCTGCTCTCGAATCCTGTTCTGATGCTGTTCGGTGCTGCGGCGCAGTTCGGTATCTTCTTTACGCTCTGTATGGCGTCGATGTTCTTTGATCTGAACGATGCTGCTTCGATTGCGATTATCGGTGCAGCAGACGGTCCGACCTCGATTGTTGTCGGTCAGAAGCTGCAATCGAACTATATCGGCGCGATTATGGTCGCTGCGTATTCCTATATGGCGCTTGTCCCGATCATTCAGCCGCCGATCATCAAGCTGCTCACCACGAAGAATGAGCGCAAGATCCGCATGGAGTATACGCAGAAGCCTGTTTCCAAGACCACGCGCATCCTTTTCCCGATCTGCATCACGATCATTGCTGGTCTGATCGCACCTGCATCGGTTGCACTGGTCGGTTTCCTGATGTTCGGCAACCTGATCCGCGAGTGCGGCGTGCTGGACAGCCTTTCCGAAACAGCGCAGAAGGTGCTTGCAAATCTCGTTACGATTTTCCTCGGTATCACGATTGCTTCGCAGATGCAGGCGGACAAGTTCCTTCAGGTCGATACGCTTCTGATTCTGGGTCTCGGCCTTGTCGCATTTATCTTTGATACGGCAGGCGGCGTGGTATTTGCAAAGATTCTCAATCTGTTCCTCAAAAAGAAGATCAATCCGATGATCGGTGCCGCCGGTATCTCCGCATTTCCGATGTCCGGCAGAGTTGTTCATAAGCTCGCGCTGAAAGAGGACCCGACGAACTTCCTGCTCATGCAGGCGACCGGCGTCAATGTTTCCGGACAGATCGCATCTGTCATTGCAGGCGGTCTTATCCTCAATTTCTTCCTGCACTGACCGGAAAGGAGTGTTATTATGCTGAATCTGACTGCTTCGTTTGAACCGATGCATTTTGTGGAGAATCTGTGCTATATGGGTCTCGGCATGCTCGGTATCTTTATTGTCATCGGCGTGATTATGCTGCTGACGATTCTGCTCAATAAGCTGACAGCCAAATCGGATGCGTCCGATCCGGAGCAAAAGGAGTCGTAATGGACGAAAAAGAACCGAAAGAACAGGTTTATGAGCCGATTCTTCCGCCGCCGGAGGAGGAAAAGCCTGAGGAGGGATTCGTTCCCTACTGCGGCTCGGAGGAGGCTGAAAGTGCAGAGCGCAATCCGAACAGGAAGCTGATTCTGCTGCTGGTTCTGATTGCCGTCTTTGCAGCCGTCATTCTGATCAGTATTGTTGCCAGAAAAAACAACTATTATCATGCCGTTCTGCAAAATCTCCGGTTCGATTATCA
>CAMHUJ010000303.1 GCA_946188175.1 uncultured Ruminococcus sp. | reverse complement strand
TGGAACATCGACCTGACCTCGAAGGGTCTCTATCAGATTGACGATCAGACGGTCGATTTCCTGCACAAGCTGAACGATGACATCAAGGTCACTGTTCTGGCAAACGAATCGTATTTTCTTGAGGACGCAAACCTCAAGGTGCTCGCGGAAACGCTGACACGCTTCAAAACCGAATCGAACGGTCATATTTCCGTCGAGTATATCGACGCGAACAAGAATCCGGAAGCGATCTCCGTCTATAAGAAGAATTACAGCGGCGATCTCCAGTCCGGCGACGTTGTCATCTCCAAGGGCGATCTCGTCCGCGTCATCGGTATGTCTAACTCCGGCTACAGAACGAACGGTCCTTCGACCTATATGTTCAATCGGGAAACGAGCATGGACTACCAGACCTATCAGCAGACCACTTCGCTCTCCTTCGTCGGTGAGCAGTCGCTGGTCTCCGCACTCATGGGTGTCACCGATCTCAATCCGGTCACGGTCGGCATGATCGACATGACCGCAGGCACCGCGATCTACGATCAAATGGATACCTATAACTATCAGGCGATCAAGGAACTGCTCGACAAGAACAACTATCAGGTCGAATCCGTCGATATCGCAACGGCAGAGCTGAACGATACCTATGATCTGCTGATGCTCTGCTCTCCGGCAAGCGACCTGACCGAGGCACAGGTTCAGAAGCTGACCGACTATCTCAACAATGACAACAAGTACGGCAGAAACCTTGTTTACTTCGGTTCGCCGTTCAAGAGCCCGGATACGCCGAACCTCGATGCGTTCCTTGCACTCTGGGGTCTGGAATACGGCAATGCAATCGTCCGCGAAGGCGATGAGGCAGCCGCACAGGTTGCAGCACTGGCTGTCGGCGCAGACGGCGGCATTCCGGTTGCAAAGCCGAATATGGAGACTGTTGTCAATGTGAACTATCAGGTTTCCAAGCTGCCGGTGCTTGCACCGTACTGCTGCCCGATCAAGCGTCTCTATGAGCAGAATTCCGGCAGAAATACGCATGCAATGCTTTCGACCTCCGATACCTGCTATCTCTATCCGCTGGACGAATCCGCAAAGGAACTCGATCCGGATAAGGCAGAGAAGAACAGCTATGATATCGCCGTCCTCTCTGACAGCACCTTCACCGGCGGCAGCGATATTCTCAAGAGCCAGATCATCGCATTCGGTTCTGCATGGATGCTCGATATCAGAGTTGCGCAGAGCGCAGGCAGCTACGATAACGCCAATTACTTTATCAATGTGCTGAACACCGTGACCGGCAAGGAAGCTGCAATGACCATTGCAGAGAAGTCGCTGGATACCACAGGCATCACGGTCTCCGATTCGCAGATTTCCATGATCCGCAACATAACGGTCCTTATCATTCCGCTTATGGTTGCGGTGATCGGCGTGATCGTGTATATAAGGAGAAAGAACAGATGAACAAGACGCTGAAAGGAATCATCGGCGGCAGTATTCTGCTTGCGATGCTCGGCGGCGTATTCGCCTATCTGAAACTGACCGAGCCGGAGCCTGCGGAGAATTCGTCCTCCCAGTCCGCCGACAGCGGCATTCAGACAGAGCTTTTTAACGCATATTCCGATGATATCAATCAGATCGAGGTCAAGAATCCGAACGGCGATTCCTATATCGCCGTCCGCCGGATTGATCAGACCAAGACAACCGATGCCGAGGGCAACGAAAAAACCGAGGACATCGCAAACTATTACCTCAAGGGCTATGAGAAGCTCCCGATGAACACCACGCAGATTCGTCTGCTCGCAACGCGTGCAGGCTCCGTGACATCGGAGGATACCGTTGCAGAGGATGTGCCGGACGCAGACCTTGCAAAATACGGTCTCGATCAGCCGGTCGAGGTTACGCTTTCGCTGGATAACAGCGAACCGATCAAGTTCCGCATCGGCGATGAAACACCGGTCGGCGGCAACCGTTATGTTGCAATGGACGGCAGCAATACCGTCTATACGCTCGGCTCGTTCAATGTGGAGCCGTATCTCGACGGCATCAAGGATTATCTCGGTACTGAGCTCACAAAGGAGCAGGCGGACGACGATAAAACCAAGATCGAGTCGGTGCGCATCGAGCGCAAGGACCTCGATTACGATTTCTATTTTATCTATGACCCCTACTACGAGGAAAATGCCAACGGCGGCGCTATGGCACTGCATGTCATGGAGGAGCCGGTCAAGGCACTGCTCAGCGGCGACCGCTCTGCGGAAGCAACACACGGTCTCTACGGTCTGAATGCTTCCGAGGTGCTGACGCCCTTCCCGAAGGATGCGGATAAGAAAGCCGCCGGTCTCGATGATCCGTTCGTCAAGGTCACCATGAAAACGGACGATCACAAGACTACGGAATTCATCCTCGGCGACACCTATCAGACCGAGGACGGCGAAACCCGTTACTACGGCATGCTCAAGGGCATCGACTGCATCTATGGCTTCGCGCCGGATCAGATCGCCTATGAGGATCTGAAAGCAGAGGACATCATCTCCAGAAATGTCATTGACATGTATGTCTGGGATATCGGCAAGATGACCGTTGAGGGCGGCGGCGAAAAGCTCAGCTTCACCGTTCAGGGTGAGAGCAAGGAGGACGCAATCGTAACATTTGACGGCAAGAAGCAGGATGAGGACGGCATCGAGCGCTACCGCAAGTTCTATTCCTATCTGCTGAATACGAAGGCGGAGGAGCTTGTCATGCCCGATGAGGAGGCAAAGCTCACCGGCGACCCGCTTGCAACGGTGAAAATCGACCGTCAGGACGGCAAGCGCAGCTACGATATCAAGTTCTACGATGCAGGCAATATGAAGGCATATATTGTTGTGGACGGCGAAGCGCGCTTCCGCTGCCGCAAATCCTATGTGGATACGCTGATCTCAAATATGAAGATCTATAACGACGCAGACAAGGAATTCACGATGTCATGGTAATCGAGGATTCCGTCAGAGAATGGGAGGTTTTTCTATGAGCGAACGCTACTTTACCTATAAGGCAAGACCGGTTGTCCGCAACGGCAGAACAATCTATTACGGCAGTATGGCAGCGCCGTATGTCGTGATGATGAACGTCACCGCTGAGGAAGCGACAGGTGATCTGAAAACCGCCTCGGAAATCAAATGCTATCTGATGAAGACCGACAAGAGCCTGAATCCTATGGAGGCAATCACCAAGACTGCCGCACGCCCGACGCTCTATGAAGCGCTGGAGCTTGCAGCAGCATGGCTGAAAACCACGGAGCCGGCTGCCGGTTAATCCCTGAATCCAAAGAAGAACCGCCGCAGAGCCTATGTGCTTTGCGGCGGTTTTGATTTGTTATGATCTGCGCAGATCGGAGTATGCTGCATCAGGTTACTGAAATAATTGCAGCGCTTGCTGCTGCCGATTCGGCAGCCTCAACCGCAGCCATAACTGCGATGACAATGCCGAGATAGCCGGAAACAGAGTCAGAAGATGCATAGTAGGTCGAGAGAATCATAGCGGTATGCGTCAGGCGTGTTTTCGTATCAATGCCGAAGAGCCCGCGGTATTTTTTGTTTTCTGCAATCGCCGTGCTGACCTCTCCAAAATCGGATACAATCTCCTCGGGGCTGTCGTTCAGCAGTGACAGCATGGCGAGAATGGCAAACGAAAGATCATTTCTGTATTTGTATCCGGCGTTCCGCAGTCCGCTGCAAAGAACGCTCAGCTTTTCACATTTGGCTTCGGCAGGCTCA
>CAMHUJ010000302.1 GCA_946188175.1 uncultured Ruminococcus sp. | reverse complement strand
AGCGCCGCTGCGGTCTTATAATCGCCTGCAAGCGCCGCTGCGGTCATTTCATGCGTTTCCTTCGGTGCGACATTGGAGAGCACGGAGATCACGCCCTTTGCACCGAGGCTCATCATCGGAACGATCTGATCATCATTGCCGCTGTAAACAGTCAGCTTGTCGCCGCAGCGCTCGATCAGATTTGCGGTATAGGTGATATTGCCGACCGCATCCTTCATTGCGACGATATTGTCGATCTCCGCCAGCTTTGCCGCAGTCTCAACATCAATGTTCAGACCGGTGCGCGACGGTACATTGTAGAGGATGATCGGCAGCTTGACGCTCTCTGCAATCGTCTTATAGTGAACATACAGACCGCGCTGTGAGGTCTTGTTATAGTACGGCGTGACGAGCAGCAGCGCATCCGCACCGGCTTCCTCTGCCTCCTTCGAGAGCATCACGGCAGTCTCGGTCGCATTGCTTCCCGTACCGGCAATGACCGGAACACGGTGCTTCGTATGCTCGACAGAGAACCTGATTACATCAATATGCTCCTGCTCGGAGAGCGTCGAACTTTCACCGGTTGTACCGGCGATCACAAGCGCATCGGTGCCGTTTTCGATCTGGAAGTCGATCAGTCTTGCGAGTTCCTCATAGTTCACGGAACCGTCCGCCTTGAACGGTGTCACAAGTGCAACAGCTGCACCGTTAAAAATCACAGGCTTCATTCTATTCATCCTTTCTGATTATCAGTTATTCGTGCAGAAACGCAGCAAAATCCGTTTGCAGCCATGCAAGGAGCTGCGCATACTGCTTTGCATCAAATCCGGAGACCGCGGCGGAATCGCTGTCCTGTGCACAGAGCACAAAGATCAGATCGCCGTAGATCGAACATCCGGTGTGATAGAGACAGGTGCCGGTCGTATTGGCAGGCAGAGAACGGTCACCGCCGCGCGCATCAATCACAAAGCACAGCACGGCATCCCCTGCATCCGGCATCCGCGATACGCGCAGACGCTCGGTCACATCCGTATGCAGCAGATCGGCAAGCAGTGCATATGTCACACTGCCCGGCGTAACGGGGATCTGTTCAGGTTTCCCGTCTGTACTGACACGCAGCAGACTTTCCGTCAGCTTCAACACACACGCCCCCTGTCTGTAATATATTGCAGATCAAAGCATTTTGACAAAGTTCCGGACAACATCTCCGGCATGCACCGGATTGCCGATCATATTGAGCGCCTCCCCTGCCCCGAACCGGTAAACCGGCAGTGCCTCGTCGGGATCGAGCTCATGGATCGCGTCCATAACCGAATCAAATCCGGCTTCATTCACCGGAATAAAGATGCGCTCGGTCTCATCGCGGTCATTCATCACCATGGTAACAGTCACTGCCCGTTTCGAGCCGGTCACGGCGATAAACCGCTCCGCAGAGGAAAGCAGAAAAGCTCTGTATTCCATGAGCGTTTCCTTCGCGCCGCATGCAATCAACAGCTCACTGAGCGCATGTGCCTCGAGATCGGTCGCATCATCATGCAGCGCCAGCAGATAATTCCGCGGCTTGAGCCCGTAGGTATGCTCGCGCAGGAAGCTCCTGAGCGGTCCGCGCTGATGATTATAGGACTGGAAATATGCCGGAACAAACGGATAAACGGGCGGCTCCTGCGGCGTATAGGTATCAAACGTGATGCCGCCGTAGACCTTGAGATCGCTGTAGACCTCAATGCCCGCGATCTCAATCGTATCGTTCATCGGGCAGACAAATACATGCCGCATCCGCGCACCCCCTTATCCGGAAATATTCAGTAAATCAGTCAAAATAGCCCTTTGCAGCCAGCAGCTCTGCAAGCTCGACCGCACCGCCTGCTGCACCGCGCAGCGTATTGTGAGACAGGCAGACGAACTTGTAATCAAAGAGCGTATCCTCACGCAGTCTGCCGACGGAGATTGCCATGCCGCCCTCGAGATTTCTGTCGAGCTTTGCCTGCGGACGATCCGGCTCCTCGAAGTAGTTGAGGAACTGCTTCGGTGCATGCGGCAGTTCGAGCTCCTGCGGAATGCCCTTGTACTCTGCCCATGCAGCCTTGATCTCTGCCTCGCTCGGCTTATTCTCAAACTTGACGAACACAGCAGCCGTATGACCGTCCGAAACCGGAACGCGCAGGCACTGCGTCGTGATCAGCGGGCTCTTTGCCTTGACGATCTCGCCGTTTTCGATCGTGCCCCAGATTTTCAGCGGCTCCTGCTCGGATTTCTCCTCCTCACCGCCGATATACGGGATAAGGTTGTCGATCATTTCCGGCCAGCGCTCAAAGGTCTTGCCGGCACCGGAGATTGCCTGATAGGTGCAGGCGAGAACCTGCTGGATGCCGAACTTGCGCAGCGGATGCAGTGCCGGAACATAGCTCTGGATCGAGCAGTTCGACTTGACTGCGATAAAGCCGCGCTTCGTGCCGAGGCGCTTCTTCTGGGATGCGATGATCTCGAGATGCTCCGGATTGAGCTCCGGAATGATCATCGGCACATCCGGCGTAAAGCGGTGTGCGGAGTTATTCGAGACAATCGGGCACTCAGCCTTTGCATAGGCTTCTTCGAGTGCACGGAGCGCATCCTTCTTCATATCGACTGCGCAGAAGCAGAAATCGACCTGCGATGCGATCTTCTCGATGTCCTCGCCTGCATCATAGATCACGAGATCTGCAAACTGCTCGGGCATCGGCTGATCCTTGAATGCCCATCTGGCACCGACCGCTTCACGGTAGGTCTTGCCTGCCGAGCGCGAGGATGCTGCCATAACAGTCACCTTGAACCACGGATGATCTGCAAGCAGCAGCGCAAAACGCTGACCGACCATACCCGTTGCACCGATGATGCCGACTCGAAATTCTTTCATAAGTAAAGTCCTCCATTCTGATTTTGGTCTGCGCGGTCCGCCGCACAGACATAGCCTTGAGGCAGAAAAAAATCCGCCACGATATGGCGGACATTGAGCAGGTTGAACGGATTGCATTCTGCGGTATCCCTTTCGGGGAAACCCGAAGAATTCAAAACCCGGTCAGCACTCCACAAAGCATTCGTATCTGAACGCCGTGTGACAGTCACGCACCTGTTCGGTACGCGCCCAGCAGCTCCGATGCCGTATCGGAATGCTTCGGCGGCCTTGCCTTTTCTTCCGGAATCCGATCTTGCGATCACGGGTTCGGCACCCTCATCCGGCAGGACTCATCAAGCCCGCGCCTCTGTCCGTGTTTTTATTCTATCATATTGCATCTGATTTGTCAATACCCAATTTTGAAAATTTGTCTTTTCGTCAGATACATTTGTGCATAATATGTGAACAGTTAGTGAAATTGCTTGACACCCGACAAAAAACATGATAAAATAGGTTTATCAGCAATTCCCACGGGTATACTCATCATATAACAAAGAATCAGGAGCGTGAAAGCATGAAAATCCGTTTTAATGAAGATGAACAGGTTGTTGCACGCATCCGCGAGGGACTGCTCAAAAAGGAAGGCTACTGTCCCTGCCGGTTACAGCGTACTGAGGAAAACCGATGTATGTGTCAGGAATTCCGCGACCAGATTGCCGATCCGGAATTCGAGGGCTACTGCCATTGCAGGCTGTATTATAAGGAAAAATAAGGAGGATTCCCGCTATGGAGATTATTCACATTGAAGACGCTGCGGACTTTCAGCCGGAGGTGCTCGGCGCAAAGGGCAAGGTGCTCGTTGATTTCTGGGCATCGTGGTGCG
>CAMHUJ010000301.1 GCA_946188175.1 uncultured Ruminococcus sp. | reverse complement strand
GTGGACAAGGGTCTGCACCTCCGGCGACTGGACAAAGGCGGCGCTCGATCTGCTCGGCGGACGGCTGGGCATCACCGGCGAATTCAAATATGCGACGCTCGGAATTCAGATTCTCGCCGGTATCCTTGAAGCGGCGACCGGCAAAAAGCTGATTGATTTTGCAAATGAAATGCTGTTTGAACCGCTCGGCATCCCGATGCATAAAATGCACGGCGACAGCTCCAAGGAAGACCAGTTTGACTACCTGATGCGGAAAACGCCGTGGGGGAACGAGTGGTATTCCGACCCGCAGGGCATCGTCACGGCGGGCTGGGGGCTTGCGCTCACTGCCTGCGATCTGGCAAAGATCGGCTGGATGCTGTGCAGCGGCGGCGTATATGACGGCAGACAGGTCGTTTCGGCGGACTGGATTGCAGAGATGACCGCGCCGCATCTGCAACTCGGGGAACGCTTCGGCAATCTGTATTACGGGTATCTGTGGTACAGACAGGATCCTGAAAAGAACGTATTTGCTGCAATCGGCGACGGCGGCAACGTGATCTATGTCAACGCGGAGAAGCGGATCGCGGTCGGCGTGACGGGCACATTCAAGCCGCGCATTTTTGACCGCGTGGAGTTTATTGAACGCGATGTGCTGCCGCTGGCAGAAGCGCTGTAAGCGTCAGCCGATACACAGGGATGAGAATATGAATCCGTTTCACGAAAAATACAGAGCCTTTCTCGAAGCCTTCGGGCAGGGCAGAAAAATGGTGCTTTCCACATCTGAAAATGACGTCGTTTCGTCGAGAATGATGAGCGTTGTCCGGCTGGACGGTGCGTTTTATTTTCAGACGGACACGGCGCTGCGGAAGTACCGGCAGCTTTCGGTCAACGCGCATGCGGCGCTCTGCATCGACAATATCCAGATCGAGGGTATCTGCACCGAACTCGGTCATCCGCTTGCAGATGCGGCGTTCTGCGAGACATTCCGGACATGCTTCCGCGGCTCATATGATGCCTATACGGCGCTGAAAAATGAACGGCTGTTTGTTCTGCATCCGACGCGGATCGAGCGCTGGCTCTATCTTGACGGCGTGCCGTATATTGAGATGTTTGATATCGAAAATCAAAGCTGGTGCTGCGAAAAATATGCAGGACAATGAATACGGTAAATCACAAACCGGATGCACGGAGGGTATTATGCAGCTTGAATCCTTAAACTGCCTGACACCGGATGTGGCTGTGACGCCGAAATATACGCCAAATCCGAAATTTCGATGCATAAAGGTATATTATGCAGATAATGATGATGTGATCATCGTCGGCGAGGCTGACCCGAATTTCATTTACTGGCTGTCCGTTACGAAAATGGACGATACCGAAACGAACCGTCAGATCGTGCATATCTTAAACAGACCGAACCGGTGCTGTTCAGTCATGATTCAACTGTCACCGACGAAAAGACGCGCTATACCTATGAGCAGCTCAAATCGTTTTATACGGTTCAGATCAATGATGCAGATGAGATTGTCAGCATGTATTGCGGGGCGAAGCAGCGCAGCAGCAGTACATCCGATCAGAGATTGATTGCAAAAATGAAGAAGCAGCTTGCAATTCTCAACAAATGCGACTCTGACCCGATCACCGATTACAGCAGAAAGAAAGCGCTGATCCAACAGATCCGGTCGCAGAGCGCGCTGCGGCTTTCCGACAATCCGAAGGTCAGAGATTTGTATGAAAAGCTTGACAAACGCTGCGCATGCATTTATAATACTTATATGTCGGCAGCACGATAATGCCGCGGGAATGACAGACTGAAAAAGACGGGCAATGCCCCAGAAGGGAAGATATTTTATGCTGACTCCGAATTTAACAATTAACACAGAGGGACATCTCTGCATCGGCGGCGCCGATACTGTGAACCTTGCAAAGACGCACGGCACGCCGCTCTATGTCATGGATGAGAATATGATCCGCGAGAACTGCCGCGGCTTTGCGCAGGTCATCCGTGAGGAATACGGCGGCAGAGGCATGATCTGCTACGCGAGCAAGGCGCTCTCCTGCAAGGAGCTCTACCGCATCGTCGATTCCGAGGGGCTCGGTGCGGACGTTGTTTCCGGCGGCGAGCTTTATACCGCGCTGCAAGCCGGTATGCCTGCGGAGAAGATCGTCATGCATGGCAACAGCAAGACGAACACCGAGCTGCAAATGGCGGTTTCGCGCGGTGTCGGCAGAATCGTCTGTGACAATCTGCCGGAGCTCAAGCGGCTCGATCAGATTGCCGGTGAAACGGGCAGAACTGTAAACGTCATGCTGCGTATCAAGCCCGGAATCGACGCACATACGCATGATTTCGTCAAGACCGGTCAGATCGACAGCAAGTTCGGCTTCGCGCTCGAAACCGGTGAGGCAAAGCAGGCTGTCCTTACGGCAAGCCTCTGCCCGAATCTGAAGCTCGTCGGTCTGCACTGCCATATCGGCTCGCAGATTCTCGAGTCCGAACCCTTTGCCGAGGCGGCGCGCGTTATGCTGCGCTTCATGGCAGAGGTGCGGGATGAGCTGCATGTCACGCTGACGGAGCTCAATCTCGGCGGCGGTCCCGGCATCCGCTATACCGAGGCGGACGACCCAAAGCCGTTCAGCGAGATCGTCCGCGTGATGCTTGCTGCGATCAAGGTCAGCTGTGCAGAGCTCGATTATCCGCAGCCGTTTCTGCTCTTTGAACCGGGACGCTCGATCGTCGGCGGTGCAGGCGTGACGCTCTATACCGTCATGGCAAAGAAGACGATTCCGGATATCCGCACCTATGTGCTCGTAGACGGCGGCATGTGCGACAATCCGCGCTATGCCCTTTATCATTCGCGCTATGAGGCGCTGATCGCAAACAAGGCGGATCAGCCGCGCGATGAGCGGGTCACAATCGGCGGAAAGTGCTGCGAGAGCGGCGACCTCATCGGCGAGGATATGCCGCTGCAATCAGCAGAGGAGGGCGATACGCTTGCCGTCCTTGCGACCGGTGCATATAACTATTCCATGGCGATGATCTATAACCGCAATCCGCGCCCGGAGATGCTCATGGTGAAGGACGGCGAAGCGCGGACTGTTATCAAGCGCGAGACCTATGCGGATATCATCCGGAATGATATCTGAGTATTATTCTGAATTGTAATTATTTGTCATATTATAAATCTTGTATTCCTCCGGCTTTTGTGCTATACTGGCATCAGAAGCCGGAGGTGATTTTATGCGTGCAATGAAAACAATTACGAAAGTGCTGCTGATAATCCTTGTGTTTTTTTTGATTCTCTTCGTTATTGCTTTTATTTTGCTTGTGATCTTTCTTGTAATGCTTGGCAAATGGAGAAGACCGGATCGTGATTCTGATACACGCAGCCCTGAGATACGGATGTCAGAATACTATGGTGAGACCTTTACGCTGACCGGAACAAAGAAGACGGAATCTTTTACGATCTGGACGATGCAGGACAGCGCCGGCAACGAATGTCATGCGGCGTGCGGTAGGGATTATGATGCCGGTTTCGGAATTTACCGCATATACGATGATTACCGCGTCGTGCAGCAGATGCAGACGCCTGCGGTGCAGCGCCTTTTGAATCAAGAGAGGTTTCATGTCCGCTATGACTCAGAGATCGGGATAAATGCAGCGTTTCTGGAAGATCTGCCCGACTGCTGCTGGGTGATCGAGTTCAATGATGACAATGATTTGGCTGCGGCAGTGCAGCTTGCGCTTGATACGG
>CAMHUJ010000300.1 GCA_946188175.1 uncultured Ruminococcus sp. | reverse complement strand
GTCTCGGCTTCCCGGTCGGCGTCTATATCAAGGCGCTGGAAGAGGGCGGTGCAGCAGAGCTCGCAGGCATGCGCGTCGGCGATATCATCATCGCAATCAATGATGAGCCGGTCACCAGTGCCGATGAACTCAGAGCCATGAGAGATGAATTCAAGGCAGGCGAGACGATTACCGTCACAGCTTCGAGAAACGGCGTCGATATGAACTTCGATGTCACGCTCCAGGAAAACGTTCCGACAAAGAACAATTAACTCGCAGAATTTCATTCAACCTTTCTGTGAAAAAACGGCACAGGGGTCTGTACAGAAATGTGCAGGCTCCTGTGCCGTTTTGTTTTGTATTCGGCTGTTCTATTTTTCGCCGGACAGGCATAGAATATAGCAAACCTACGGATCACGGAGGAATGATATCATGCAAAACAATGACTGGAATCTGCGGCGCGAGACCGTTCTGACGCCGGTTCTGCTGCCGGAGCTGACGCAGGAGCAGAGCGTCGAGCTTGATTATGTGCTGCCGGATTATTATCCGGATTTTTTCCGTCTGCTCTCCTGCACGGCGGAAACTGCCGTCACCTCACAGAGCATCAGTGACGGCGCCCTGCAATATGCACTGCATGTTCAGCTGCATGTGCTCTACTGCGGCGAGCAGACTGATACCGTACAGTCGCTGACGCAGCAGCTTGATTATCAGGGACAGATTGCACTGCCGCCGGACGGTACGGCGCCGGAGCATCTGCAAATCCGGCTGACGACGGAAACCTCATATCTCAACTGCCGAGCGGTCAGCCAGCGAAGAATTGATCTGCGCGGCGCCGTCCGGATCCGTGTCGTGCGCTGCGGCGAACAGCCCGCTGCGGTTCTGAGCGGTGCGGAGGGGCTGCACACCCGCTCGCAGACCGTACCCGTCAGCTATGTTTCACAGATACTGCGGACGGATAAACGCTTCACGCTCGCGGAGGATATCCGGCTGAATGCGGCACAGCCTGCGATGCTCTCGCTCCTGCGCGCACAGACGGCGCTGACTGTCCACGAGACACGGATCGTCGCCGGAAAGCTCGTCATTAAGGGAGAGGCGGCTGTCACGCTGCTCTATACATCCTCGGAGGGCGCGGAAACACTCAGCGCGGTGCTGCCGTTCAGCCAGATCGCCGAGCAGGAGGGTCTGACAGACGATATGCCGTGCTTTGTAACGGCAGTCCTCAGTGAACAGCATTTTCTGCCGGAAGCAGAGCAGGACGGCGACATCCGGCTGCTGCATGCCGATTTGCAGATTATTTTGCAGTGCACAGCCATCCGGCAGGCATCGGCAGAGCTCCTGACCGATCTCTATTCGACGGTATATGCAGCGGATTTACAGCGCGAACCGGTCTCGCTGCTGACGGCACCCGTCCCCGTCACGGAGCGGATGCAGCAAAAGCTGACCCTGACCGAGCCGGATGCCGTCCTGACAAAGGTCTATGCGGCATGGGCAGAGCCGGAGAATGTGCAGAGCACGCAGAATCCCGAGGGCGGCGCTGTTCTCAGCGGCACGCTGCATGTATCCGTACTTGCGGCGGATGCCGAGAATCATCCGCTGATGCTGACGCAGCAGCAGCCGTTTACATGGGAGCTGCCGCATCTGAAACCCGCATCGCTGCTGCCGCCCGTTCAGGTGCAGAGCTGTACGTATACGCTTGCAGGGTCGGATACAGTCAGCGTACAGACGGAGCTTCTGCTCAGCGGGCAGATCATGCAGCAGCAGACGCAGATGCTACTGACCGATGTCCAGATTGATCCGGAGCAGCCGCTGCCTGTCACGGAAAACTATGCGCTGCGGCTGTATTTTGCACAGCCGGAGGAATCCCTCTGGGAGATTGCCAAGCGCTATCACACCTCGGAGACAGCGATACGGGAGGAAAACGATATCCCTGCGGACCGCCTGAACACACCGCAGATGCTGCTGATCCCGATTGTCCGGTGATGCATTTTTATACGGAGGAGGAAGCTATGGCTGATATTTATGCTGATATCGCGCGCCGGACAAACGGCGATATCTATATCGGTGTCGTGGGACCGGTCCGCACGGGAAAATCCACGCTGATCAAACGGTTTATGGAAGCACTCGTCATCCCGAATATTGCCGATGATGCAAGACGCGACCGCGCGACCGATGAGCTGCCGCAGAGCGCAGGCGGCAGGACGATCATGACAACAGAGCCGAAATTTGTCCCCGAGACAGCCGTTGAGATCACACTGCCGGAGGGCGCACAGTGCGCTGTCAGGATGATCGACTGCGTCGGATATATCGTCCCGAGCAGTCTCGGCTATATTGAAGCGGAAGCGCCGCGCATGGTCAAGACGCCGTGGTTCGATGAGGAGGTTCCCTTCAACATGGCGGCGGAGATCGGCACGCAGAAGGTCATCAATGAGCATGCGACGGTCGGGCTCGTCGTCACGACGGACGGTTCCGTGACCGATATTCCCCGCGCGGAATATGCCGCGGCGGAGGAGCGCGTCATCTCGGAATTGCAGGCACTCGGCAAGCCGTTTGTTGTCCTGCTCAACTGCGTCACGCCGGAAAAAACCGAAGCACAGGCACTCGCCGCAGAGCTCGAAGCGCAGTATCATGCGCCGGTACTGCCGGTCAGCTGCCTGACGCTCGATGAGGATACAATCCGGCAGATCCTTTCGCGTCTGCTCGATATGTTCCCGATCCGCGAGGTCAGCGTCGAAACGGCAGGCTGGCTGCCCGCACTCGAAAAGGGTCACTGGCTCAGAACCGCCGTCTTCGGTGCGGTGCGGCAGGCGGCGCAGGGACTTTCCGTCATGCAGGATGTCCGCGGACTGCCCGCGCGCTTGCAGGAATGCCCCTATGTGCAGGAGGCGGCGATCCGGCAGATCGCGCTCGGCACCGGCAATGTCATTCTCCGGCTGACGCTGGATCCGGCGCTGTTTTATCAGGTACTCGGCGAGGAAACCGGCATCGGCATCCGCAGCGAAAACGAGCTCTTTCCGGTTCTGCTGGAGCTTTCGCGCATCCGGAAGGAATATGAGCGCATCCGTCCGGCGCTCGAGGAGGCGGAGGCGACCGGCTACGGCATCATCATGCCCGAAGCGGGTGAGCTGACCCTCGAGGAGCCGGAAATGATCCGGCAGGGCGGCAGATACGGCGTCCGGCTGCGCGCCTCGGCGCCCTCGCTCCACATCATGAAGGCGGGGATTCAGACGACCGTCAGCCCGATTGTCGGCAGCGAGAAGCAGAGCGAAGAGCTGGTGCTCTATCTGCTCCGCGAATTTGAGGAGAATCCTGCGAAGATCTGGGAATCCAACATCTTCGGCAAATCGCTGCACGAGCTGGTCAATGAAGGGCTGCATGCAAAGCTCGGCAAGATGCCTGCGGAGGCGCGCCTGAAATTGCAGGAGACACTTGAGCGCGTCATCAATGAGGGATGCAGCGGGCTGATCTGCCTGATTCTATGAATTAAGTTGTACAGCACTTGTATAATTAAAAAGATGCCGGATGTTTGCAATCCGGCATCTTGTTCTGCTTCCTGTGCTATTATAAATAGTATACAAAAGAAAAATCACCGCCAAAGCAGTGATTTTCAGAGGAGCAAATGTGTACCGGCATTTGCTCCGGTTCACGCAGACGCTTCGGGAAAGGAGAGGGCTTTCAGCGAGA
This sequence comes from uncultured Ruminococcus sp., assembly GCA_946188175.1. Lineage (GTDB taxonomy): Bacteria > Bacillota > Clostridia > Oscillospirales > Ruminococcaceae > Firm-04. The sequence goes on along the minus strand of CAMHUJ010000300.1, from coordinate 84 downwards.
GGGGCGGCTGAAAAAACCGTTCATCTGCATGTTGTTCTTGGTGCGGAAATGAGGGGTATCTCTCATCTGCAATTTTATTATAAC
>CAMHUJ010000299.1 GCA_946188175.1 uncultured Ruminococcus sp. | reverse complement strand
CAGGTCTGTGATTCCGAAGAACTGGCAATCGGCGGACTGGATAACATTTCGGCAGCCTTATTTGAAGATTACGACTATACTGCACTCGGGCATCTGCACGGACCGCAGCAGGTCACCCGTCCCGAAATTCGCTATGCCGGATCGCCGCTGAAATATTCCTTTTCAGAGGTGCATCAGCATAAATCGGTCACAATCGTTGACATCAAAGAAAAAGGAAATATCAGCATTGAAGCCGTGCCGCTGAAACCGCTGCGGGAAATGCAGGTCATAAGCGGAAGTTATGCAGAGCTCATGGAGATGCCGCACTGCGAGGATTATGTTCAGCTGACTGTCACGGACGCAAATCCGCCTGTCAATGCGGCGCGTTCACTGCATACGGTTTTCCCGCACTGTCTGCAAACACTGTTCGGGAATGCGGACGGCGGCGGAGAAATGTTCGGCGATACGGAACACATACCCGAAAAATCAGATTTTCTCTCGCTGCTGAACGATTTTTATACGGCGCAGCATGAAGGCGCAGCACTCTCCGAACCGCAGAAAATGATTGTGCAGAAAGTACTGGAACTGCTCGATCAGAAAGAAGGTGCAGAATGAAACCTAGAATTCTGACGATGCAGGCATTCGGTCCGTATGCGCAGAAAACAATCGTCGATTTCACAAAACTGGAACGGGACGGACTCTTCCTTGTCTGCGGGGCGACCGGTGCCGGAAAAACAACGATTTTTGACGCGATTGCCTATGCATTATTCGGTGAAGCGAGCGGCGGTCCGGAGCGAAGAAATCCGGACAGCTTCCGTTCGGATTATGCCGCACCGGATACGGAAACCTATGCCGAACTTGAATTTGAACATCACGGGGCACTCTATCAGGTACGCAGGACACCGGAATATCTCTGCCCGAAAAAAGTCGGCGAGGGCATGAAGATCAGCAAGCGTACCGCAGTGCTCAGACTTCCGGACGGCAGAATCATCGAAACGATCAAGGATGTCAATACGGAAATCCAGAATCTCATCGGTCTGACACGCGCGCAGTTTGCGCAGACAGTTATGATCGCACAGGGCGATTTCCGCAAGATTCTGACTGCATCCTCTGCCGACCGCAAAGCAATCTTTCAGAAGCTGTTTGATACGGTCAGATATGCTGATTTTCAGGATATGCTGTCTGCAATGGAATCCGAAGCAAAACAGAAAATCGCCTCTTTGGAACAGGAAATCCTGCTGACCGTGCGCGACCTGATCCTGCCGGAACATGCAGAGGATTCAGAAATATTCGCAAATCTGATGACAGAGCCTGCATACGCAGAAAAGGCTGCTGCACCGCTGAAAGAAATCTGCAAAAAACAGCGTATTCTTCTGGAATCCCTTGCAGAGGATAAAAAGCGCTGCACAGACACGCTTGCCAAGGTCACGAAAGAAGCGGAGCATGCCAAGCAGCAGAACAAGCTGCTTTCCGAGCTGACTGCTGCCGAATCACAGGCTGAACAGCTCGATGCGCAGGCGGGTGAAATTGAACTCTGCAATGAACAGCTTAATCTTGCGCGCCATGCTGCGGCGCTGATGCGGGAATATCAGGCACTTGATACAGCGGACCGGCAGGCTGATGCTGCCAGGAAAAATATGCAGATGCTGCTGGATGCGCTGCCTGCACTGACTGCTGCAAAGGAATCTGCTGCAAAGACAGCCGAAAATGCGCAGAAAGCTGCCGCGCAAATCCCGACTTTGCAGGACCAGAAAGCACAGGCACAAAAATCGCTTGAACTGCTGCAAAAAAGCATCATGCAGCGCGATGCACACCGGCAGGCAGCATCGCTTCTGCAAGCAAAATCAGAGGCGTACAGAATGGCTGCCGAAGCAGAACGCATCTGCATGGATGCCTATCAAGCCGGACAGGCTGGTCTGCTCGCTTCACAGCTTGAAACAGGCAAGCCGTGCCCTGTCTGCGGTGCAACAGAGCATCCGCATCCCGCAGCGCAGTCTGAGCATACGCCGACGGATGCGGAACTGACCGATATCCGTCAAAAGACAAGTGATGCGCTCGCAGCCTATGTCAAACAGAAGCAAACCGTCGAGGAGCGGCAAAATGCATTGGATGCACTGCTGCATGATTTGCAGGCATGCTGCGGGGACGATATTCCGACGAAAGAATCGCTGCGCGAATCCGCTGAACAGGCAGAACGTGAAATCACTGCTCTGAACAATCAACTGAAAACTGCACAGGAGCTTTCAGCGAAAGCAGAACGCGATGAAGCAGCAAAACGGGCAGCCGCTGAAGAATCACAGGCAAACTATAAACGTGCCGAATCCAACGCCGAAAGCTGCCGCAAAGCCTATGCAGATGCACTGACCGGCTCTGTATTTGCAAATGAAGCAGCGTTTCTGTCAGCAGTCATGGTGCCGGAAATGCAGATAAAGCTGCAAAATCAGGTGCAAAGCTATCTTGAGCGAAAAAACACGCTGCGCGGTCAGCTTGAAAACCTGCGCGAACAGTGCACAATCACAGAACCGATGCCGCTGACCGAAATTGAAACGGATATCCGTGAGCTGACTGCAAAGCAAGCCACACTTGAACAGGCATACCGCAATGCAGAACGCATCTGCGAAACAAATGAAAAGGTACTTGACCGTCTCAAACCGCTCGCTGACAGCCGAAAGGAGGCCGTCAGCTACGAAAAGCAGCTCCGTGACCTCTATTACACTGTCAGCGGACAACTCAACGGTAAGGCGAAAATCAGTCTGGAAGCCTATGTGCAGCAATTCTACTTCCGGCATGTGGTTACAGCGGCGAATCAGCGGCTTCGATTCCTGACGAATGATACCTACTCGCTTCGATGCCGTAAAACCGCTGACCAGAAGCATGCGCAGACCGGTCTCGATCTCGAAGTATTCGACAGCGGAACCGGTGCATGGCGCGATGTTTCATCGCTCTCCGGCGGCGAATCGTTCCTTGCGTCACTTGCACTTGCACTCGGTCTTTCTGATGTCGTGCAGGCGCAGAGCGGCGGCATCCGGCTCGATGCAATGTTTATTGACGAAGGCTTTGGCTCACTGGACGAAAATCTGCTTTCGCTTGCCATGCAGATGCTGTCAAAACTTGCAGACGGTTCCCGTCTGATCGGCGTGATTTCGCATGTCGCGGAGCTGCGTGAAGCAATCCCTTCGCAGATCATCATCAGCAAAACAGAATCCGGAAGTACGCTGACTGTCCGGACATAAACTGCGTTTCAGCATGATAATTCGCGGAATTTCTGCAATATACTTGACAAAATCGCATTCATCATGTAAAATAGTAGCAGAAATCTTCGATACAGGAGGATATGATTATGGATCAAAATCGCCCCAAGGGCAGAGAAAAAAACGTAACAGCCGGCGGCTCGGGCGTACATCGCCGCGGTGAAGGACTCGGTACGGGTCCTGTCGGCTCGCAGGACGGATATGCCGGAAAAACCGGCGGTCACAGCTCCGGCGTCGGAAAACGTGCTGCGGCAGCCGGCGGCGGCGGAACGCTCCTGCTCATACTCGTCGGACTGGTTCTTCTGAAAAGCTGCGGCGGTGCAGGTGATATCGGCAGCATGCTCGGCGGCATGACCGGCGACGGAAGCGGACAGCTCCCCTACCATACCGAGCAGCCGCAGTCACAGCAGTATGTCGCGCCGGCTACAGAAGAGTATGACGCAACGGTTGCGTCCGGCTCGCGTGAAAAATACACCCAGATTCTCGGCAACAATCAGGATACCGTCACGATGATGGTCTATCT
>CAMHUJ010000298.1 GCA_946188175.1 uncultured Ruminococcus sp. | reverse complement strand
GATCGACGCGAAAAACCGCGTGGTATTGCAGGAGCTGCTGCTCTCACTCTGGGAGGGCGATCACAAGGAAAAGCGCAAGACCGTTGTATTCGTCACACATGATATTGACGAGGCGATCCTGCTCTCGGATAAGATTGTCGTACTGACGGCACATCCGGGTACGGTCAATGAGATCGTACAGGTGCCGTTTGAACGTCCGCGGAACCGTGCTGACCTCGTGAAAACCGAGAAATACGGCAGATTCCGCAACCGGCTGCTCTCGCTGCTGTATCAGGATGTCGCGGCACGGATCGGCGGAGAGGAGGTCGTCCTATGACACTGAAAAACCGCCTGTTCCGCGTGACGCATCTTTTGTTCGTGATTCTGCTGCTTGTGCAGCTTCTGCCTGACAGATCGACAAAGGATGTGTATACCGGCGCACTGATTGCATTTGCAGTCGGACTGGAAATTATCACGCTGGGACTGAGCTTTTTCATTAAGAAGAAAGAGAGCCTTTCGCTGCTGCTGGATATTGTCGGCTTTATTTTCGTGCTGCTGACGGTCTGGTCGCTTGCGACGGCGAAGTATAATGTGCTGAATGATCTGCTCTTTCCGGCGCCGGGCAAGGTGCTGCACCAGTTTACGGAGGACAGGGAAAAAATCTTCATCAATATCCGCAGCTCACTCGGGATTACGGTCAAGGGCTTCATCCTTGCATCGGCTGTTGCGGTTCCGCTCGGACTGTTCCTCGGCTGGAACGCGCGTCTCGGCGGAGCTGCAACCTACATCTCCAAGTTTTTCAGCTCGATTCCGCCGATTGTGTATATCCCATACGGGATTGCACTGCTGCCGACATTCCAGTCGGTCTCGGTATTTGTCATTTTTCTGGCGACCTTCTGGCCGGTCTTTGCCGGAACGATGAGCGGTGTGATGCATGTCGATCAGCGCATCGTGGATTCTGCCAAGGTACTGAATGTGCCGAAGCCGGAAATGCTTTTTTCAGTGATACTTCCGGCGGCGCTGCCGCAGATTTTCCTCGGCTGCAATCAGGGACTGAGCGTATCGTTTATTCTGCTGACCTCGGCGGAGATGATCGGTGCACGCGACGGCATGGGATACTATGTCAAATACTATTCCGATTTCGGCGACTATACCAGAACGATCACCGGACTGCTTGTGATCGGCATTGTGGTCATTGCGGTGACATTCCTGTTCAACGCATTCCAGAAGCGGATGCTGAAATGGAAGCGGTAAGATTCTTGAACAGAAAACAATCATTGTATTGCCTGTAAGACAAAAGCCCATACAGATAATTTGCCCCTGAGCGTTTTGAATCGTTCAGGGGCAATGTGTTTATGATTGCTGTAAATCGTTTGCGTCATTTTTTTATCATCTGTCCGGATATTTCTTTCAAATCCGGAGATACACAAAAAATCGCTTCGCAGCTTTACTTCTTTCACATAGACCGAAACCGAAAATAGTTTTCATATATGCTTACTGGGGAATTTTGTGCAGATTCCCGAATATAGGCTGCGGCTATTGACAATCCGCACCTGATATGCTATAATGCATATATAACCGATAGGAAATATAGTAAAAGGAGAATGAACCATGAAAACGATGTGCTGTATGCTGTGTTGTATGAATGAAATCAACAGAATACGAATGTCTCATACACGCGCGGCAGAGCGGCGATGTCGGCTGTTTCATGTATCATAATCATGCAGCAGAAAGAGTGAAGCGCGGTGTGCGATGAGCATGCTGCGCCGTTTTTATGCCCCTTGGAGGACTTATGATTGAACAGCAGGAAAGCGTGACCGCAAAGCTCTGCGCCTTTGCAAGAGCATGGCACGCGATTCATGAACGTGATAAAATTTTTGAAGATGATCTTGCCTTTGATCTCATGGGCAAGGAGGAATATGATGCGATGTATGAAACGGTCAGCCGCGGCTTTGACGGATTTACGGAGCCGTTTTCACGCGAGGACACCGAGCAGATCATCGCCGAATATATCGCACCGATTCCGCTCGCACGCATCCATTTTGCCGAGAACCGGCTGCATGCGTTTGCCGCGAAATACGGCAGGATCCAGTATGTGATCTGCGGCGCGGGCTCGGACAGCTTTCTGTTCCGCAATGACAATCCGGAAATCGAAATCTTCGAGATTGATCATCCGGATACGCAGCGGTATAAGCTCGAACGCATCCGGCAGCTTGAATGGAATATCCGTGAAAATGTGCATTTTGTTCCCGTTGATTTTGAGCGGCAGAGCATGACGGAGCAGCTTCTGAATGCAGGCTTCGATCCGCAGATTCCGTCCTTTTTCAGCATCCTCGGCGTGACCTATTATCTGACGCTGGATGTATTTTCGGATACGCTCCGGCAGATCGCGGAGCTCTCCGCACCGGACAGCGTCCTCGTATTTGATTATCCGATTAAGACCGGCGAATTTCCGGAGCGCGTCCGCCGTCTGGAACAGATCACGGCAGCGCTCGGCGAGCACATGCGCGGCGGCTACGATTACAACGAGGTTTCGCGTGCGCTCTATGCACTGGGCTTCCAGATCGACACCTACCTGCCGCCGGAAAAGGTACAGGCAGAATATTTTGACGGGCGCGCCGACCGCATGAAGGCTTTTGAAAACGTCAGCCTGCTTTCGGCAACCTATACCGCAGGCTATAATTTTGAATAAGGAGAACATGAACATGAGCAGATTTGAACATACAGAGACCGCTTTGATCCACGGCGGTATTTCCACGGACGAACGCACCGGTGCAGTCAATGTGCCGATCTATCAGACCTCGACCTATCAGCAGGACGGTCTCGGAAAAATGCGCGGATACGAATATTCCCGCACCGGCAATCCGACCAGAGAGGCGCTTGAAAAGCTGATCGCAGAGCTCGAAGGCGGCGAGGCTGGCTTTGCATTCGGCTCCGGCATGGCGGCAATCACGGCGGTGCTGAGTCTCCTGAACAGCGGCGACCGCGTGCTGATCTCGAGCAATGTTTACGGCGGAACCTTCCGCGTGCTCGACAAGGTGTTCAACCATTTCGGCATTACCTATACGATTGCGGATACCGCCGATCTGGCAAAATATGAAACGCAGATCACCGCGGATGTGAAAGCGGTCATCATCGAAAGTCCCGCCAATCCGCTGATGACGGTCACGGATATCCGCGGTGTTGCGGAGATTTCGCACCGGTACGGGCTGCTCGTGATTGTCGATAACACCTTCATGACGCCGTATTTGCAAAAGCCGCTTTCGCTCGGCGCGGATATCGTTGTCCACAGTGCGACGAAGTACCTCGGCGGTCACAGCGATGTCGTTGCAGGACTTGCGGTTGTGAACAGCGCGGAGCTCGCGCAGAAGCTCGCGTTTATCCAGAATTCGACCGGCGGCGTCCTCGGACCGTTTGATTCGTTCCTGCTGACCCGCGGCATCAAGACGCTTGCCGTCCGCATGGACAGACATGTGGAAAATGCGCAGAAAGCCGCGGAATATCTCAAAAATCATCCGGCAGTCAAAACGGTGTATTATTCCGGGCTGCCCGATGCGCAGGGCTATGAAATCAACCGGAAGCAGGCGAAAAACGGCGGCGTGATGATCTCCTTTGAGCTGCACGATGGCTATGATATCAACCGTTTCTTCGAGGGCTTGCAGCTTGTGATGCTTGCGGAGAGCCTCGGCGGCGTGGAGTCGCTGGTCTGCCATCCGGCAACAATGACGCACGCATCCATTCCGGCGGATATCCGCAAAAAGGTCGGCATCACGGACGGGCTGA
>CAMHUJ010000297.1 GCA_946188175.1 uncultured Ruminococcus sp. | reverse complement strand
AAATGCGCGCAGGATGTATCAAAAACGAATTACTGGACGCAGGAACGCGGCTTTTCTGAGGAGATCATCCGGCGCTTTCAGCTCGGATTTGATCCGGAAAAGCAGGCAGTCGTCATCCCGTATGACAGCTCGCATACATACTATATGACGCGCAGCGTGCAGGGCAAGACCTTCCGCAAGCCGCGCACGACCGATGCAGGCGTCGAGCCGATCTATCACCGTGCCGCGCTCTATCAGGCGGAGAAGCCGTGCTTTGTCTGCGAATCGCCGATTGACGCGATCTCGGTCATGGCAGCAGGGGAGTATCCCGCGATTGCGGTCGGCGGAACCGGTGCGCGCAAGCTGCTTTCACAGATCGACGAAAAGCCGCCGCTCTGCCCGCTGATTTTATGCTTTGATGCGGATGATGCAGGACGCAAAGCCTCTGCGCATCTGGCGGCGGAGCTCGAACAGCGTTCCGTACCGTTTGCGGTGGCGGAATTTGATCTGAGCGTCTATCCGGAGAACTGCCGCAAGGATGCCAATGATTTCTATCGCGGCAACCGTGATGCATTTGCACGTCAGCTCGCACAGAATGCCGATGCGCTGCTGCGGAGCAGTGCCGCCGTGCAGGATGAGGCACGCAGCGATCACGAGGCGTTTACCGGTGCATTCCGGCTGAGCGGATTCCTGAGCAGCATTCACGGCAGCGGTGCAGCCGAGGCGATCCCGTCCGGCTTTGCCGATCTCGATGAATTCCTCGACGGCGGATTCTTTGCAGGGCTGTATATTCTCGGTGCGATCTCATCGCTCGGCAAGACGACCTTCCTGCTGCAAACTGCCGATCAGATCGCGGCATCCGGTACGGATGTGCTGTATTTTTCGCTGGAAATGTCCGCAGAGGAGCTGATTGCAAAAAGCATCAGCCGGCAGACCTATCTGCTCTGCAATGACAATACAAAGATTGCAAAGACCGTCCGCGGCATCACGACAAAGAGCCGCTATGCAGCGTATACGCCGAATGAATTGCAGCTGATTGACCGCGCAGTGCTTGCCTATCAGAAATATGCGGGAAAGCTCTATTATTACGAGGGCATCGGCAATATCGGCGCCGAGGAGATCCGGAAAAAGACCGAGGAGCATATCCGCCTGACCGGACGCACGCCGGTCGTCATGATCGACTATCTGCAAATCATGGCGCCCTATGATCTGCGCGCAAGCGACAAGCAGAATACAGACAAGGCGGTGCTGGAGCTCAAGCGTCTGAGCCGCGACTGCAAGCTGCCGGTCATTGCGATCTCGAGCCTGAACCGTGAAAGCTACAGCTCCGGCGAGATCGAGATGAGCGCATTCAAGGAATCCGGCGCGATCGAATACGGCTCGGATGTGCTGATCGGCTTGCAGGTGCAGGGGCTCGGCAGCAGGCTCGCCGCGCAGGAGAATCTGAAAAAGATTCAGCAGTGCAAGGAGCATGCAATCCGGAATGTCGAGCTGAAAATCCTGAAAAACCGCAACGGCAGAACCGGAACGAAGGTCGGGCTGCGGTATTATGCGCTGTTCAACTGTTTTGTCCGCGATGAAAGCTATGTGCAGCGCATTATTTCCGACGGCATCGAAAATGATGATTTTGAGCCGGCGCTCTGACAGAATCTGCATTCAAAATAAAACCGCAGCATTTGCAAAAGACATGCAGATGCTGCGGTTTTCATATTCTGCGGGAAGATCAGGCATCCGGATTGTTGCGGATCACGCCTGCATCGGTCAGCTTTGCATTGACGCGGATTTCATCGCTTATGATAATCGTGATGCGTGTGCCTTTTTTCAGCTGCGGATTGTAAATGCTGCCGAGGTATGCTTCGGTATAGCCCTTTTCCGGCATGATCAGCTCCCTGCCCGCATCGTCCGCCGAATTCCGGATGATGACAGGCGATTCGTCGCTGTCGTCATACGGCACCTGATGCAGCTCGACATAGCTGCCGGTCTTGTTTTGCAAAATGCCCGCCGCTCTCTGCATCAGTTCAGTCATATCTTCCGGAATGCCTTTTCCGTTCAGTGCGGTGCCGAGTGCTTTGATGCAGTTTTCGTCGATTTCATCTACCGTAAACAGTTCGTAGATTCGTTCCGGAAATACATAATCGGCATCGTTCTTTTCAAGATGCTGCAACCGCAGACCCTTGATCTCCTCGTTGCCGTAATCATCCAGCAGCGGTTCATAATTGCTGATGCCGCTTCCTTCCTGATTCTCCGAATAATATTCTGAAACGGTAATGGAAACATCGCGGATTTCTGTCAGCGTTGCGGGGACGGAAATCATCATATAAAATAGCGGATATTCGTCCGGACAGCTGCTTAACTCATTTAGATTGTAATAGGTTTCCACATCTGCATGCAGAACATGATCCGCCGTGATATACAATCCGCGAAGGTGCGGATTCCATGAATGCATCGAATTCTGAATTTTCAGTACCAGCACGTTTCTGCCCTGTTCAAAGACCGGTTCCGTATGCTGTATGCCCTTGACTGCCATATCGGCGTTCGTCACGTTTTTCAGCACCGGTCTCAGATCGTCCATTGCGGTGAACAGCATTGCGCCGTTTGTATGGATATCCGGAAAATCAAAGCTCTTTCCGACGTGGGAAAACACATTCACGATCTGATCATCGTCGGCGTTCAGTCTGATGTCGTTGTCCGAAGAATCGGACAGGACGAAGGCATCTTCGCTGAAAGGAACTTCGATGCCCCAGTCACCCGATTGCTCGAGTCCGGGAGCAACGGACCAAAAAGCCGGAAACGAGGTAGTGATCTCCTCAACTATGGCTGTCTCCGAATCGGCTGCGGATACATCCGGTGCGGAACCGGTCTGCATTGTGATGCCGCTGCGGCGGAAGATGCCCGTTCCGAATCCGGCTGCAACAACGGCACATGCGGCAAGCGCTGCAAAAATACCGGCTGTGATCGGTTTCAGCCTGCGGACGGGGATGCCTGCTGCCGGATTGATCTCTGCGGGCACTGTCTGTTTCATGGTGATTTTCTCCTCCCGACGTAACGGCTCATCCGGTATCCGGAGAGACTCTGCTGCATCTGTTTCGGATGCAGGTGTATGTTCCTGCTGCCATGCCGTCAGCTCGTCGATATAAGACTGCGGAATCCCGCCGAGCGCCTTCATGAACACGGTCTCCCGATTTTTTTTCATATCAGCCCCTCCTTTTTGAGATACTTTCTGAGCTTATCCTTTGTGCGTTTGAGCGACATTTTCACCGCGCCGACGGACATGCCGTGTTCGGCTGCGATCTCTGCGACCGGCTGGAATGACCAGAACCGTGCAAGAAAGATCAGACGGTTTCCGGCTGTCAGGGTGCCGAGAAATGCCGTCAGCGCATCCCGCAGTGCGATTTCGGTGAAGCTGTCCTCCATATCCTGTTTTGGGTCGGCAAGAAACGGTGCGATCTCGTCCAGCGCAGAAGCCATTTGTCCGCCGCCGCGTCTGGCGGTTTTGCGTTCCTCCCAGCGGTTCAGCGCGGTATGGCGCGTCAGGGTCGAGATATATGCCGGCAGCGAATGCGGAATCACCGGCGGAATCGAATTCCAGAGCTGCATGAGCACATCATTGGCACATTCCTCCGCATCCTGCCGGTCGCCCAGAATGCGGAAGGCGAGGCTTCGGCTCAGTCTGCCGTAGCGCGATTCGGTCTCGGCGAGTGCCTGCTCCTGCCGCGCAGTAAACATACGGATGATTGCTTCGTCGTCAGACTGGTATGCAGTATATTGAATCTGCTGTTCCGTCTG
>CAMHUJ010000296.1 GCA_946188175.1 uncultured Ruminococcus sp. | reverse complement strand
GATGCTGAACATCATCATCCCGACCGATGCCAAGGACGGCGATGTCTATGACATCAAGTTCTTCAACGATGACACCTCTCCGCTCAAGATCGTTGACCTCGACGGCGAAAAGCTGAATGTCACCTTCTATGACGGCTCGATCACGGTTGTCACCGACAACAAGACCACGCTGAACCGCTCCGCTGTCAACCTGACGGATGCAGGTCAGACCGCAAACCTAACGCTCTTCAATGCAGCAGGCAATGTTGAGTGGAAGTCCTCCGATACCTCCGTCGCAACCGTCGATCAGAACGGCTTTGTCAAGACAGTCGGCAAGGGCACCGCAACCATTACTGCAACCAACAACGGTCAGGAATACAAGGCTACGATCAAGGTCGGCGGTCTCTTCGGCGACGTCAACCAGAACGGCGACATCTCCTCGGATGACGCACAGATCGTCCTGACGCACTATACCGAGACCATGGCAGGCAATCCTTCCCCGCTGAACGCTGCACAGCTCGCAATCGGCGATGTCAACGGCGACGGCGAGACCGAGGTTACCGATGCACAGCTCATTCTCACCTACTACGTTGAGAAGGTTGTCGCCGGCAACGAAAGCACCACATGGCGCCAGATCACCAAGAATCCGAATGCACCTTCCGATTATTGATCCCGGACGGGCATTCCCGATCCTGAACTGAATCGAAAGCCGCGAAGCCGCAGAAAACCGGTTTCGCGGCTTTTTTCTGTCCGCAGGACGGGCGCAGCAGCAGCATCGTCAGCAGATACACCGCACCGCCTGCCGCAACCGCCGAAAACAGCGCGATCCGCTGCGAAACACAGCACAGCATCCGTCCGTATGCAGCATATGCCGCCGCAGCACAGAGCACGCCCCCGAACAGCATCCCGCCGGTCAGACGCAGCAGATGCAGCAGGATGCCGGTTCGCAGATGCAGGCGGCGCAGCGCCAGAATCATAATCACTGCATAGCAGGCTGCCGTCGAAACAGCCGTTCCCGCAAGCGCAAAGCGCGGAATCAGCAGCAGATTGCAGAGCAGTTTGACCGCTGCACCGCAGAGCATCACCGTGACCGTATCCCCTGCATGGCCGGACGCTTGCAGCATGCTGAACAGCGGATAACTGAGTGCTGCAAAAATCACCGCAATCCCGAGAATCATGAGCGGTACCGCGGCACAGGCGGTCTCCTGCTGCCTTGTCGGAAACAGGCAGAGCAGAACCGGAAAGCTGAGTGCTGTCATCCCGCAGCCTGCCGGAATTGCAAGGAATGCCGTCCGCTGCATGACGCGCGCCGCCTGCAAAGCCGTCTCATCGGTGCGGTGCTGCACATAGCTCGCTGCAAACGACGGAAATACGCCCTTTCCGAGCATATTCGTCACGGCAGGCACCAGATTGAACACGGTCATTGCCATGCCGGAAAATGCCCCGAACTGAAAATTTGCATATTCTGCCGCCTGTGCGGCTGTCACTGCGCCGGACAGTCCGAAGCGTGCCGGATCATCCAGTATCACATGCTCCAGCAGGCGCATACCGGTCGCAAGATCAATCAGCGTCGTCAGATTTGTCACGAGCGATGCCGCAGCAACCGGAAGCAGAATCCGAAACAGCGCACGCCGCAGGGCATGATCACTGTGCGGCGTATAGACAGGCGCAGATATCGCGCGGCAGGGCTTCGGAAAGCAGAGCAGCGTCAGCAGCCCGACCGCCGTCGAGAGTGTCACGCCGAGTATCGCAGCCGCAGCCGCAGCTTCCGGAACCGTTGTCCCCTCTGGCAGATACGGCAGCAGCAGATGCCCCTTTCGCAAAACCATTTGACAGAGCAGCAGTCCGATCATCACCCTGCCGATGCCCTCCGTCACCTGCGAAACTGCGGTCGGGATCATATTCCGGCTGCCCTCATGTACGCCGCGCAGCACCGCATTCAGGCAGCAGAACAGCACCGCAGGCGCAAACATCCGGACGGCAAATGCCGCACGCGGATTATGCAGAAACCCGCAGCAGAGCGGTTCCGCCGCGAAAAACAACAGGACCGCGCAGACCGAGCCGCCGGTGCCGAACATCCGGAACGCGATGCGGCGCGTGCGGTCTGCCGATGCAGCATCATGCTTTGCGAGAGACTGCGCCGTCACGGCTGAGACCGCGGTATTCATGCCGGTGACGGACAGCGCAAATACAGGCAGAAACAGACCGTAGGCGCAGGAAAAATAGCCCATGCCCGTGCCGCCGAGCAGCGCCGTCAGCGGAATGCGGAACACCGCACCGAGCAGCTTCGCCAGCAATGCCGATGCAATCAGCCAGACCGAGCCGCGCAGTACAGATTGCTGCTTCATCCGGTCGCCCCCTTTTTGATATGCTCCCTATACACTATGCTGCGGAAATCCGCAATATGAGCGGGCAACGCCCGCATGAGATGATCTGAAGCCCGCCGGTTCGCATATTATTTATTCAGATAAACTGTTCTTACCATTTCATATTCAAATCATCGCCGTCAGGCAATACCGCAACGCCTCACTTCTCACTCAATTCAATCCGTCGGCAAAGCCGACACCGTAACTCCTCACTCCTATCTCCTCACTTCTATCTCAAAATAAAATTCCTCCTTTCTCCCTCCTCCTTCCTACCTCACATCTTCCTCCCTCCCTTTCCGCAAGATTGTCTGCTTGCATTTTTGAGAATAATATGGTATAATAAGAAAGTACGGCTGCCCGTACACATTTCATGCAGATGAAAGACGATCAAACCGCCTTGCGGTATATGAAAGGAAACCCTGAAAATGGCTAACAACAATCCGAGCTTTATGAAGAGAGTTCCCGTCAGCAAGCCCTATCTGATCACCAGAAATCAGGCGCTGCGGCTGTCTCCGTCCAATTTCACCCAGTTCATGAAGGAGAGCACCGTCTACGGCGTTGTCGTTGATATGCCCATGGCACCGACCGTCATGACCTCGCTCGCATGTTATATCAACGGTGCTGCAAACCTCTATTTCAGCAACGGCAACGATTACTCCGGCGCTGCACAGCGCTATCCGGGCGTCGTGCAGGCTGCACGTATCTTCGTGACCAACGCGGCACGCTTCATCAGCGATGAAAACCGCGTCAATACGCTCGAGCTGCCGAACAGCAGATCGCACTATGCCTATATTCTCACCACGAAGGGCATCCACCGCCTCGAGATCAACCCGATTTCGGGTCAGCAGAGCCCCGGTGAGCGCGCATTCATGACGCTCTATCAGCGTGTCATGGGCGAGCTCCATTCCGCACAGCTCAAGGATAAGGCGGCAGGTCTCGATCTTTCCGAAACGCTCGTCGCAACCCGCTGATTACCCGAAAAGGAGCATACTCATGGAAGCACAGAATACACAGCCCAAGAAACAGCGCATTTTCAGTGCGATTCAGCCGACCGGCGTCTTTACGCTCGGCAATTATATCGGCGCTGTCCGCAACTGGGATTCGCTGCAGGAAGAATATGAATGCATCTATGCGATTGCCGATCTGCATGCAATTACGGTCATGCAGGAGCCGGCAGAGCTGCGGAAGAATACCATGCAGGCATTTGCGCTGATGCTCGCCTGCGGCATGGACCCCAAGCGCAGCGTCACCTTTGTCCAGAGCCAGAATCCGCATCACGCGGAGCTGAGCTGGGTGCTCTCCTGCTCGACTATGTTCGGCGAGCTGAGCCGCATGACGCAGTTCAAGGATAAGAGCCAGCGCCACGCCGACAATATCAATGCAGGTCTGTTCACCTATCCGGTGCTCATGGCTGCCGATATTCT
>CAMHUJ010000295.1 GCA_946188175.1 uncultured Ruminococcus sp. | reverse complement strand
TGATATAGGTCGAGGTCTTGGTATCGAGTGCGCCGTCGCCCTTTGCCTGATCGGCATCGGAGCCTGCATCGCCGTAGAAGAAGTCGCAGTGATGCACCCAGCAGTGGTCATTGTTCTGCTGCAAGCCGACATCGTCGCCCTCGGAGCTGTTGCAGTTCATGAAGCCGATATTGCGGACCTCGACATTCGAGCAGTTTGCGAGCCGGAGTCCGAAGCCGTTGAAGACGGTATCCGTACCGATGCCCTCGATCGTGACGCCGCAGGAAAGGCGCTTGGTTGCGCCGCTGCCCTTGATCAGCAGGTCGCCGCCCTGCAATACGGCGGGATCGGTGATATTGCCGATGCAGCGGATATCGAGCGGACGGCTGTCCGTACCCTTCTGATAGGCGGTCAGGATATTCTGGATGCCGGTGCACTTGGTTTTCGTGCCCTTGGAATCCGTGACGACATCGAGCGAGACGCTGTCCTTGTTTGCATTCGTGACATAGAGCACGACGGCGCCGCTGCGCAGTGTACCGTCATTATTATAGGCGCCGGATGCGCTGCCCTGTACGAAGCCGAAGCCGCTGCGGTCATGTGCCTTGACGGTGACCGCCTGCTCCTTTGCTTTGGACGCATCCTCTTTGCCGTTCAGCAGCGGCACGATCTTGATCGTATGGCTGCCCGCTTTCAGCCCCGGAATATCGGCGCGGTAATAGCCGTTGTACTGCCGGATCAGCATACTGTCAACCTGGTTGCCGTCGGCATAGACATTGAAGCCGCCTGCACCGCTGACCGGTGTCCATTCTGCGACGGCTGTCTCAAACCAGCCCTCTGCGCGCGTAAAGCTGACAGCATCAGCGGCAGAGACGGTGGCTGTCACGGCAGGCAGTGCACCTGCTGCGATCACTGCGCTGCACAAAAACGCCGCGATCTTTTTGGTATTGTATTTTTTCATGATTGCTCTCCCTTAAAAAATAAAACAAAAGCATTTTCGGAACGCATGACGATGTTTCATGCTATGATTTTATTATACTGATTTTTTCTCCGAAAGCAATGACGGATTCTCTTGAAATCCTGCACAATGGTCTTATGAAATTGCACAATCCATGCGGGCGGGATGAAAAACTTGTATAATATGACGAAGTTTGTGAAAACTCTGTGGGAGGGCTTGACAATCGGGCGGAAAAGTGGTATCTTATATTTAGCACTCAGGGATACAGAGTGCTAGCACAACGAAACTTCGTCTGCAAAATCTGAATGAAGGGGGCGTTTGGCAAATGGATGACAGAAAACTGCGGATTCTTGCGGCAGTCGTCGATGCGTATGTCACGACCGGTGAGCCCGTCGGTTCCAAGACCATTGCCGCGCTGCCGGATATCAATGTCTCGTCTGCCACGATCCGCAACGATATGGCGGTGCTGGAGCAGCTTGGACTGCTGGAGCAGCCGCATACCTCAGCCGGAAGAATCCCGACCTTTCAGGGCTATAAGCTCTACATTGAAAAATGTATGCCGGGGATGCAGCTTCCGGAGGAGGAGCGTGAGCGGCTGGACAGCATGTTTTCAGATGAATCCGCACTGACAGAGGATGTGCTGATCCAGTCGGCGACCACGGCACTCGCCGAAATCACAAAATGCGCTGCCGTCGCAGTCAATGCGATGCCGCAGTTCTCCGTGATTTCAAAGGTTGAGGTCATACCGACCGGCAAGCGGCTCTATGTGATCCTGCTGATCACCTCGGCAGGCAACATCAAGAACAAGGCGTGCCGGCTGGAATTCGATCTCAACGAGGAGCAGCTCTCCTTCTTTACGGCGTTCCTGACCGAGCACCTGCACGGCGTCTCGCTCAGTGATCTTTCGCCGGAGATGTTCGATCAGCTCGTCACGGCAATGGGCGCCTATATGGCAACGCTCAGCCCGCTCGTGCAGGGACTCTATGAGCTCAGCCGCGATATGATGCGGCAGGAGCTGACCGTCAACGGCACGCGCAATCTGCTGACCTGTCAGGAGCTGAAAACGCAGGATATTGTCGAATTCATGGAGAATCAGGATGTCATCATGCCGCTGCTGAATGACACGTTCAGCGGCATTCATGTGATGTTCAGCGAGGATGCCAAGCGTGAAAATCCGCAGCAGACCTTTGTGATCGGCAATTCCAGCATGATCGTCGGGCAGTATCAGAAGGACGGCAAAGCCGCCGGAAGACTCGGTCTGATCGGTCCGATGCGGCTGGATTACGCGAAGGTGATCCCGTATCTTGAATACTTTACAGAGAAAATCAGCAAGCTGATTTCCGAAAAGGAGGATGACAACACATGACAGATGAGATCCGTGATGCGGACGGCTGCGAGGATTACGAATCCCTTGAGGAAAGCGGTCTGCATGAGGACATGACGGAATCTGAGGAGGATGCGGCAGCAGAGGAGCTCTTTTCCGAAACCGACGACGGCGAACCGGAGATCGTTGAGGAGCCCGATGCAGCGGAGAAAGCCTTGCAGGAAGCCACTGACAAGTACATGCGGCTCTTTGCAGAGTTTGACAACTTCCGCAAGCGCACCGCCAAGGAGAAAGCCGAAACCTATCAGGATGCGGTTGCAAAGACCGTTCTGGAGCTGCTTCCGGCAGTGGACAGCTTCGAGCGCGCCATGGAATCGCCCTGTACGGATGATGCCTACCGCAGCGGCATGGAGAAGATCTATCAGCAGATGACTTCGATCCTGCAAAAGCTCGGCATCGAGGAGATTCCCGCACTGAATGAGCCGTTCGATCCGAAGGTGCATAACGCGATCCGGCAGATCGAGGACGAGAACTTCGGCGAATCGACCGTCTGCGAGGTCTACCAGAAGGGCTACCGCCTCGGTGACAGAATTATCCGCTGTGCAATGGTTTCTGTTGCGAACTAGCCGCCGACTGACTGAAAGAAGGTAATGATATGTGGCTGAAACGGAAAGATGTAATGTATAATCTGGACCATTTTGAAACAATGAGACTGGATTATGAGTATGAAAGCAACCGGCATTATTTCCTGCTGATCAGTGCAACGCATGAAAACCGTGACCATGAAAGCAAGATCGGACCGTTCACACAGGCAAAGGCAAGAGAATACTTCAATGCAGTCATTGCCGCCATGCAGAACGGCGATACAATTTGGGAATTCCCGGAAGAAACCGAAGCGCAGTAAGCACCGGGAAAGCCTTTTATAATTTGTTTGATCAATCATTAGGAGGTAACAACTATGAGCAAGATTATCGGTATCGACTTAGGTACAACCAACTCCTGCGTCGCTGTTATGGAAGGCGGCAACGCAGTTGTCATCCCGAACGCAGAGGGCGCAAGAACCACGCCGTCTGTCGTCGCAGTTTCCAAGAACGGTGAACGTCTGGTCGGTCAGATCGCAAAGCGTCAGGCAATCACCAATCCGGATAACACCGTCATCTCGATCAAGAGAAAGATGGGCAGCAGCGAGAAGGTCACCGTGGACGGCAAGGCCTACACCCCGCAGGAGATCTCCGCAATGGTGCTGCAAAAGCTGAAGGCGGATGCAGAAGCATATCTCGGCGAGACCGTTACTGAGGCGGTTATCACCGTTCCGGCATACTTCACCGACAGCCAGCGTCAGGCAACCAAGGACGCAGGTCAGATCGCCGGTCTGACCGTCAGAAGAATCATCAATGAGCCGACCGCTGCTGCACTTTCTTACGGTATTGATAAGGAAGATGAGCAGAAGATCATGGTCTTCGACCTCGGCGGCGGTACGTTTGATGTTTCCATCATCGACATGGGCGAAGGCGTTA
>CAMHUJ010000294.1 GCA_946188175.1 uncultured Ruminococcus sp. | reverse complement strand
GAAATAATATCTATGAATCCTGCCGGCGGGCAGTGCCCGCTTCCGTCATCTAAAGTCCGCCGGAAGCGCCCTTCTGGTTACTGATTTTTCGTTGTTTACGCAACGAAATAATATCTATGAATCCTGCCGGCGGGCAGTGCCCGCTTCCGTCATCTAAAGCCCGCCGGAAGCGCCCTTCTGGTTACTGATTTTTCGTTGTTCGCGCAACGATAAAATATCTATGAATCCTGCCGCAGACAGAACCCGTTTCTTTGATCTCTGCTTCAGTTTTCACCAGCTGCGGGAAGCAGCGATCCACCGAAAAACCGGTAAACTCCCATACAATGACTTTTGCAAACCAGATCAGCGCCGCCGTATCATAAAAGCGGATCGGGCGGTATGCCTCATCGGCTGCAAGGATTTCAAAGCCTGCTTTGCGAAACTGCGCAAGCTGTATCTCAAGATACTGCTCCGGAAACGGCATCTCTGCATCCGGCAGCAGCCGCTTGACAAGCGCACGGTCATTCTCCGCGCCGACCTGCTGCGTCAGAAAAACACCGCCCGGCTTCAGTACGCGCTGAATCTCACGAACATCATACGACCCGTGCCGGTTGAGAATCACATCAAAAGACGCATCATCAAACGGCATCGCGGATTCGTCCGGCATGGGGCGGAAGTCAATCCCGAGCGGCAGCAGACGTTCCCTGCAAAGCGCAATATTCGGCGGCCAGCCCTCTGTAGCAGCCGTCTGTTCATACGGATGCCCCAGCGACAGCAGAAATTCTCCGCCGCCGGTGTCCATATCCAGCAGGCGCTGTCCGTCATACAGATATTGCTGCACAATCGCTGCAAAATCCCACGGCAGCAGCGCATCGCCGTCATCCCATTTGCCTTCGAGTTCGCTGAAATCCCAGCCCCTGATCTGTGCGCGGCGTTCCACAGCCTGCCAGATCGCTTTTTGTTCTTCCAAATTCATAATAACTGCTCCTTTTCATATTTTACGTGATATGAAAATGCAGTCTGACAGCTCATTTTCCCGATACAGCGCTGTCAGTCCTGCATCGGGCAGTTACCTCGCGGCATCATCTCAGCTCCTCAAACATAAAAAACTTAGGATTATGCTCGTCTTGGGTACAGTGGTTCAGTGCTTGAGTACATCCGCTGCAAGAGCCTCGTCATCTTTAGTGGCGGCGGAGAGCCGCCCCGATTGAACTGAACAGCGAACAGTCATGCACAATCAGCCGAAGAAGGGCAAAGCGAAACGGATACGGGCACTGCCCGCCCGCTTATTTTTCAAGGTCCATAATCATATCAACTCTGCGCTGATGTCTGCCGCCCTCGAACTCCGTGAACAGGAAGGTATCGAGAATCTCCTTTGCAAGGCCTGCGCCGACAACACGCGCGCCCATGCAGAGCACATTTGCATCATTGTGCAGGCGGGTGAACTTTGCGCTGTAGGTCTCGGTACAGACTGCCGCACGGATGCCCTTCATCTTATTCGCTGCCATGCACATGCCGATGCCGGTGCCGCAGAGCAGAATGCCCATATCTGCATAGCCGTCCTGAATGCGCTTGCAAACCTCCTTTGCGATATCCGGATAGTCGCTCGGCGACTCATCGGTACCGCAGTCGATGTACGGAATCTCCTGATCTCTGAGATAATCCCTGACAATTTTCCGCAGATCAGCCGCTGCGTGGTCACTTCCGATAACGATCATGATAGTATCCTCCTTTTTACTTATGCATGTTCCAAAACGGGTTTTCCGCGATAGGAAACATAAAAATGATCCGTATCGCTTTCCCCGTCTTTTCCGAATGTAAAATAGAAATCATCCTTCTCAAAGGCTTCGATTTCTTCACCGGTCACACAGTCATATGCATGTCCGTCTGCCGTCACGGCAGCAATATAATCCATACCGGTTTCCGTATCAAACCAGATACCGAGCTCGCATTCGCCGAAGCGTTCTTTTGTATCCTGCGTATCAAATTTGATTCTGGCATCCCGACTGTCAAACACATACTGATTTCCGCCGCCGGAATAAAACGAAATGCCGTCGCAGATGCCGTCGTGGTCGGCGTCCATGACAAAGCCCAGCCGGTACTGCATCGAACCGATCTTCGCAATCAGGTGCTTCATATGCTCCTTGCAGTCCAGCACGGCAGGCGTTTCAAAGCCCTCGATCTGCTCCGAGGGATCCTCTGCGGCGCGTTCATAGGGCGAAGAAAAAGTCACCGTATTGCTGACAGGCTTATATCCGCCGTTGATAAAGGCGTTCAGATATACGCTGTATTCGCCGCTGCCGTAGTTCATCGGGCGGTAGGACATTTCGCTGTCCGCACTGCGATCCAGCTGTTGTTCGCCGTTGAAGCAGATCACCCACCCCAGATTCATAACATCATGCGTATCCGCCGTGCGCGTGACAAGCCCCGTTTCATCGACGGTCAGCACAAAATATTTCGTATAATCAGGCGGCTCGGTCTGAACCGGCTCCGTCGTCTGCTCGATATCCGTCTGCATCGGCGGCGTCGGCTCCCCTTCCGAAGAAACCGTCTGCTTTTCCTCCGTTTTCTGCTGAATCTTCTCCGAAATCCGCCCGAGTACATTGAGCGCGGGCTCTTTTGCGGCTTCGGTCGTACCGGTTGTGCTCTGCTTTGCCGCAGAAGTCGCGGTACAAGTCGTTGCCGCCGTGACGGATTCCGCAGCGGATTCCGTTGATTCTGCGGATGTCTCCGCCGTTGTTTCCGTGCCGGATGCTGTTGTCTCCGGCGTCTCTGCTGTCTGTTCCGGACGGTTCGCATCACAGCCCGCAAGCAGAACACTCAGGCTCAGGACCGCCGCCAGACGCCGTATCTGTTTTGTCATATTGTCCTCCGTTTCTCAGCCGATCTTGACCGCCTGCAAATAGCTGACTGTTAAGTCCTCGGGCGAAACCGGTGCCTGATGCATCGCCGCCATGGCAATGCCGCACGCTGACTGATTGCAAAGATGCATCGGCGCTGCAAAATATTCTGCCGGTGCATTGGCACGCAGCACTGAAATGCCGTCGCCGATCACCATGACCGGTGCGCCGTATCCTGCGATCTGTGCGGCGATCTCCGCAGCAGGCAGGATTTTATCTTCGGTCAGCCGTCTGACCGTACTGCCGTCGCCCTCAAAAAATGCGCAGTAGCAGAGGTCTTTGCGCGCCGCAAGGCATGCACAGAGGATACCGCTTCTGCCGCAGAGATTCCACGCAAGACCTTCCAGTGAGGAGATACCCGCACATTGCTTTCCGCCTGCGAATCCGAGTGCCTGCATCGCCGCAATACCGATGCGCAGACCGGTATAGGAGCCCGGACCGTTTGCCGCCGCAAAAACATCGACATCCTGCACGGTATGTCCTGTCTCCGCGAGCAGCTGCTTTGCCATTGGCAGCAGAATCTGCGAATGCGCGCGCTGCGTATCCGAGCAGCACCCCGTCTGCCGCAACGGCACAGGATGCGGTTCTGCCGGATGTATCAACCGCCAAAATCATCAAGCTGCTCCTCTCCTTCCACTGTGATCTGACGCGGCTGCTCACCGCTGCCCGTAATCGTGATTTTTAAGACAGGCTGCGGCAGCTCGTCCGCAATATTCTCCGCCCATTCGATCACGAAAACCGAATCCTCCTGCGGATAATCCCAGAAGCCGGTTGTTTCGAGCGCCTCCGGCGAGGTCACGCGGTACATATCAAAATGATAGACCGACATGCAGCCCGCCGCATGATATTCATTGACAAGCGCGAAGGTCGGCGAGCTGACGAGATCGGGCAGCCCGATCCCCTCGGCGAG
>CAMHUJ010000293.1 GCA_946188175.1 uncultured Ruminococcus sp. | reverse complement strand
GCACGGTGACGTGTTCAGCCAGCGCATACTAATCGGTCGAGGGCTTTTCCTTCGCTTGATTCCACAGCGGTTTCACTTGCTTTCAGTTTTCAGGGTATCAGGGCTTGACAAATGCAGCGATCTGTGATATAATAGATACTGCAAATGCACCATTAGCTCAGATGGTAGAGCAACTGACTCTTAATCAGTGGGTCCCGGGTTCGAGTCCCTGATGGTGCACCCAATGGCCCGTTGGTCAAGCGGCTAAGACGACGCCCTCTCACGGCGTAATCATGGGTTCGATTCCCGTACGGGTCATTCTGATTTCAAGAAGCATTCGCTTCTGAAATATATACGCAGAGCCGGTGTTAATGGCAATGAGGTTCCACCCGTTCCCATTCCGAACACGGAAGTTAAGCTCATTCGCGTCGAAAATACTTGGTTGGAGACGACCCGGGAAGATAGATCGATGCCGGCACTGTTCATATTCCTCCATAGCTCAGTCGGTAGAGCACCTGACTGTTAATCAGGGTGTCACTGGTTCAAGTCCAGTTGGGGGAGCCAATATAACTCTCATACAGAAATGTATGAGAGTTATTTGTTTTTATACGAAATGTGCATGAATTGTATACGCTTTGCATGATATGCAGGAAACACTTGACTTTTCTCCTGATTCGTGGTATAATATACATGATCCGTGAGGACGGCTGGCCGGATCCGAAGCTTTTCAGCCGCGGCATGACAGACAGGAGGACACAAATGATTAAAATTATCGTTTTTCTTTTGATCGGTGCGCTGATCGGCTGCATCGCAGGCAAGATCATGGGCAATGAAAAGCAGGGCTTCATCCGGAATGCGCTGCTCGGGCTCATCGGCAGTTTTGTCGGCGGATTGATCGGAAATCTTTTGAAAATCGGCGGCGGCTGGATTTCCGGCATCATTCTCTCGGTGCTCGGTGCATGTCTGGTCTTGTTCCTGATTGAGAAACTGAAAAAATAATACATCGAAAATAAACCGCGGATCGCTGTTTTGACAGTTGATCCGCGGTTTTTTTTATTGTTCGGCAGTGTGCAGCAGAACGGTGTCCGGATAGTAATGCAGCAGTATTTCGGTATATCCGCAGCCTTCTCTTGCCATTGCGTTCGCACCGTACTGACTCATGCCGACATCATGACCGTAGCCGCGGGTCGTAAACTGAAACTGTACGCCGTCATACTGTACCGTAAAGCATGCCGAACGCAGCCCGAGCGTTTCACGCAGAAGCTGCCCGCTCCATTGCCGGTCGCCGCAGCGGATTTGCAGAACTGTCCCTGCCGGCGAGCATTCCGGCGCGGAAAACCATTCCGCAGGATTGTCCGGAAATGTGCAGTCCGGATTCCGCGCGCAGAGTGCTTTTTGCAGTGTTTCCGGCGGAATGCTGACCGTTTCCTCGAAATCCGGCGCGGTGCGGTCTGATTCGGACGGGACAGAGACCAGATACGGCAGCGCGTTGCCCCAGACCGTTTCTGCGGATTCGGTTGTGCCGGATGAAATCGCGTGGAATGCGGCGGCAATCGGTTCTCCGTCAAAGCAGATGAGCAGGTCGCCGACTGCATCGACGGCTGCCGCGATTTTTGCATAGCTTTCATCATAGGCATCGCCGTAGAACTGCCGCAGTGCGTCATCCGTAAAAAACGCCTGATATTTGCTGCTGTCATCGGAAAAATCCGCGCCGCAGAGCGCGCTGTCCGGTGCGGCGGCATTTTGTTTTCGGATGCGTTCTGCATAGGTGTGGCAGGCGATGACCTGCGCCTTGAGCGCCTCGGTTTCATAATCGGCAGGCATTTCTGCACCGACGGCTCCGATCAGATAGTCCCGCAGCGGCACCTCGCTGACCGTTCCGGTGCTGCTGTTCAGAACACGGTATGCGCCTGTCAGAACCGGATCCGGCACAGAATCGGGTACGGCTTCCGGTGCAGTTTCCGGTTTCGGTATCCGCTGCATCATCCCTGCCGGAAGCAGGAGCATCAGTGCGGCACTTAGCATAAAAAATCGGATTCGCGCGAACAAAAAATCACTCCCTGAAATTCCGCGCCAACAGCATTTACTTCTATATGATCCCTTTGGCGGAGTCTGCCTGCAAACTCATAGCGCAGCGTGCGATAGTCCTCATAATAAATCCATTGGAGATACCGTATATAAGAGAAAAGCTGCTGCCGTGGTGAAATTCGTGTTTTGCTTGACAACAGAGGCAAAAAGCGGTATAATAAAGAAGAATGCAATATTGTGGAATGGTGTATCTATACGCCGGAAAGGGCTGTCTCGAATGGTTGATAAGGATTCTATCGTAAATTTATGTGAAGGTCTCCGCGAATATTCCGCGTTTGACCCGGCATTGTATCAGAAATATCAGGTGAACCGCGGTTTGCGGCGTGCCGACGGCACGGGCGTTGTCGCCGGTATTACGAAAATCTGCAATGTCCACGGCTATATGCTCAATGAGGGAGAGGTCGAGCCGATCCCCGGTGAGCTGATCTACCGCGGCTATCAGATCACCGATCTGGTGCGTGCAGTGGAAAAGGAAAACCGCTTCGGATATGAGGAAACCGCGTATCTGCTGCTGTTTGGCAAGCTGCCGACGGCAGAGCAGCTTGCGGAATTCCAGAAGCTGATCTCCGCTTCCAGAGAACTGCCCGACGGCTTTATCATTGATATGATCGCAAAGGCGCCCTCGAATAACATCATGAATAAAATGGCGCGCTCCGTGCTGGCGCTCTATTCCTATGACGATGACTGCGAGGTGCAGTCGCTCGAAAACGAGGTGCGGATTGCCGTCTCGATGATCGCGCATCTGCCGGTAATCATGTCGGCGGCGTATCAGGTCAAGCGGCAGCATTTTGACGGCGAAAGCCTTGTCATGCATCCGCTGCGTCCGGAGGAAACCAATGCGCAGACGATTCTCTCGCTGCTGCGTCTTGACCGTCAATATACGCCGGAGGAGGCGCATCTGCTGGATATCTGCATGATGCTGCACGCAGAGCACGGCGGCGGAAACAACTCCGCATTTGCATGCCGTGTGCTGACTTCATCCGGTACGGATCCGTATTCTGCCTATGCGGCGGCAATCGGTGCGCTCAAGGGCTTCCGTCACGGCGGTGCGAATATCAAGGTCATGCAGCAGCTTGATCTGTTCAAGGCGAATATCAAAAATACCGAGAACGAAGGCGAGGTCGCCGATTTCATCCGCAAGGTGCTCCGCAAGGAGGCAGGCGACGGTGCCGGTCTCGTTTACGGCATGGGTCATGCGGTGTATACGCTGTCCGACCCGCGCGCCGTTCTGCTCAAGGAAAAGGCATTTGCACTCGCAGAGGGCAAGGAGATCGAGGCGGATTTCCGCCTGCTTGATATGATCGAGCGCCTGACGCCGCAGCTTGTCGCAGAGAAATCCGCACGCGCCGCGTCCAAGAGCATCTGCGCAAATGTTGACCTCTATTCGGGCCTTGTCTATAAAATGCTCGGCATTCCGCGCGAGCTGCTGACGCCGATGTTTGCGGTATCCCGTATCGCAGGCTGGTCCGCACACCGCATCGAGGAGGTGCTGACCGGCGGCAGAATCATCCGTCCGGCATATAAATCCGTGGCGAAGGCGGTGCCCTATGTGCCGCTCAGTGAGAGAAAATGACCGCGAAGCTGATTGCAGGCTGCCTGACAGCCTGTCTGCTGACGGCGCAGCTTCCGGGATGCAGCTTTACGGCGAGCGTCGAATCCATGCTCAGTCCGCCGCGTCTGACTGTGGAGCAGGAGCAGATTTATCAGGCATTGCAGCAGTCGAT
>CAMHUJ010000292.1 GCA_946188175.1 uncultured Ruminococcus sp. | reverse complement strand
TCATCCATTCGCACGATCTCCGCCCGTACCTCCTTGACGCAGCGCTTTGCCTTTTTGATATAGCTGCCGCCGAAGAATGCTATGGCCGCGCCGAATCCGAGCACCAGAAGCAGCCCGATGATCTTTCTTCCGCCGAATTTTCCTTTTACCATGCCGATACCCTCCTGTCTCAAGAACTGTGTATATTCAAAAGTCACCGTCGGCGGAATGTACCGCACTCCGAACGGAATCAACCGCCGAAAAAATCAGATAGCAGACAAATAAACCCGCCGCTGCCGCCGCAAGAAAAATCATAAAGCCGCTCTCATGCGTTTCACACGGATCAATGAATTCCTCCGGCTGCTGCGGATTCACCTTCAGCAGAACCAGCTCCCCGACCTGATAGGCAGTCTCTTTTTCGGAAGACACATGCCCCCTGACCTGATAAGCCGTTCCGTTGCATGTATAGGCGAAGCACGGTGTAAAATACGTTTTTCCGCCGCCGCGCATTTCTAAATCGGTATCCTTCTCCACACGGACAATCTTTGCATGAACAGTCTCCGAGCAGCGTCTTTTCTTTTCTCTGCCCTCGCTTCCGGCTGCAATGCCTATGATCGCTGCAATCATCAGCAGCAGAATCAGCACCACGCCTCTCACCGGAATCAGATTCTTGCTTTTCTTCATTTCTGTCACCTGTTATTTTGTCTCCTTCGCCGGCAGCGTGATTGTCACGGTCGTGCCGACGCCTTCCTCGCTGTCAATATCCAGCGTACCGTTGTGCATTGCAACGATCTCATCCGCAACGGCAAGCCCGATGCCCGAGCCGCGCCGCGTATGATTCGGCTTATAGAATTTCGTCTTGACCTTTCCGAGATCGGAAGCCTTGATGCCGCAGCCGTGATCCTGCACGATGATCCGCACCGCGCTGTTATCCTCCGCAGCTTCCGCAGAGATTTCCACAAGCCCGTCCGCATCGGAATATTTGATCGCATTGTCGATGATATTGATAAAGACCTGCCGGATGCGGTTCTTGTCGCCGTAGACAAAGGGCAGCATTTCCGGCTCCTCATAAATCACGCGGATATGGTCTTTTTTCGCACGTTCCATATAGATCAGAACGGCATCGCCGAGCTCCGCGAGAATATCCATAGTGTCCATTTGCAGCGTGAAGTGACCGTTCTGCATACGCGAGAAATCGAGCAGCTCCTCGACCATATCGGAAAGACGTGCCGTCTCGCCGACAATGATATGCAGACCCTTCTGCATCATTTCGGGATCGGCTTCGGTGTTTTCATCCGCTGCCATATCGGTCAGCGTCTCCGCCCAGCCCTTGATCGCAGTCAGCGGCGTGCGCAGCTCATGCGAAACGGAGCTGATAAATTCGTTTTTCATTGCCTCCGCGGCGGAAAGCTCATCCGCCATATGGTTGATACCGGCACAGAGCTCGCCGATCTCATCCTCACTCTCCTGATTGATCCGCGCGGAGAAATCGCCGAGCGCGAATTTCTCGGTATTGCTGTTGATTTCACGGATCGGGCGCAGGATCGAGCCCACGAAATAGAGATCGGACAATCCCAGCAGCAGCAGGACGGCAATCGCAACGATTGTTACGCCGAGTACAAATGCCGCGATTGTATTGTCAATGGTTTCCAGCGAGGTGACAACTCTGATTGCGCTGTATTCCTCGCTGATATCGCTGATCGGGAAGCTGACCGCCATGATGCGTTCGCCGTTTTCCGTGCGGCTGGTGCTGTAGCCGTAGGGCTCCGTATCGCGCATTGCCGCGTCGTAATCCGGCATCTTGATCGCATAATCCGGCGAAAAACCGGAGGAGGTCAGCACGATCATGCCGTCGTAATCAATCGCCATGAGCTCCATTTTGTCCTTATCGGAGAAGCTCTCGAGCGTGCTGCGGATCTCCGCATTGATATTCGTGCCGGAATCGGCAGCATAGCGCGTCAGGACGCCGTTGACGGCATTGATCTTCGAGACCAGATACTGCCGCGCGGAATTATAAAAATAATTCTGCACCGCATAAATCAGCGCCAGCTCGATCACCAGCAGGATCAGTATGATAACCGCAAGGTTGTTGGTGATCCAGCGGCGCGTAATGCTTTTTTTCCTCATTCGGCGCCTGCCTCTTTATCTGTGATTTTCGGATTTCTCCTCCCACTTGTAGCCATAGCCCCAAATGGTCATGATATAGCGCGGCTCGGAAGGATCGTCCTCGATCTTCATGCGCAGCCGGCGGATATTGACATCGACGATCTTATTGTCGCCGTAATAGCTGTCGCTCCAGACATTCGAGAGGATGCTTGCGCGGTCGAGCGCCGTATTCTTATTTTTCAGGAAATACGTAAGAATTTTGTATTCGACATCAGTCAGTTCAATCGGCTCGCCGTTCTTCGTGACGGTGCGGCCGTCGAGATTGATGACGAACGGACCGGATTCGAGCATCTTGATGCCCTCCGAATTCATCGAGTTCATAATGACTCTGCGATAGAGTGCATCGACTCTGACGGTCAGCTCCGAGGGCGCAAACGGCTTTGTGATGTAGTCGTCAGCTTCGTTCATCAGCGCATTGACCTTATCCATTTCCTGTGACTTAGCCGAGAGCATAATGATGCCGAGCGTCTTGGATTTTTCGCGCAGACGCTTCAAAACGGTAATACCGTCGATGCCGGGCATCATGATATCGAGCAGCGCAATATCGAAATTGCCGTTCTCCTGCTCAAAGACTCTGAGCGCAGCCTCGCCGCTGTTGACATCGACAACGTCATAGCCTGCACGCTTCAGATTGATGACAACAAATTCGCGGATTGTATCCTCATCCTCACATACCAGCAATCGCTTCATAAAAACCGCTCCTTTCCCGGTCGTATTGTATCATAGAATTCTGCATGTATTTACTGTAAAAACCGCATAGAGACCAGCAGTTCGCTCGGTGTCAGGCGCATCGTCCGGCTGACGTCCCCGATTTTTCCGAGATACCAGCGGCTGTTCTTCTGCTGCAAAAGCAGATAGCCGTCCGACTGCATTGCATCCGCCGCAACCGGATCGGAAACGACCGCCAGCCGAAGCAGCGGTTCGAGCAGAACCGCCTCCGGATGTGCCGAATCCTCGCTCTCCGTCCATGCCTTAGTATCCGGCTGTTCAAAGGTCCAGAACACGGTTTCGTCATTCTCCTGCCGTGCCGTCACGCTGCCCTCCCAGCGCTTCGGCAGCAGAAACACAAAGCCGTCCTGTGCGGAATAATAGGAAGAATATTCGCGCATCAGCAGCTTATTCCGGCAGACATACCAGTTCGTCATCTTCGGGGCGACCGCCTCCGGCAGCGTGGACTGATCGTAAAACGCAAACCGCACCGGAATCTCCGCCTCGCCGTCGCCGTCAATATCCATAGTCAGCGCGCCGCCGGAGCGCTCGGTTTTCGGATAGCGCTCGGGGCTGTCGGCGTAGAGCAAAGAAAGTGTCTCGTCGCTGTATTTGAGGACAACGGTCTGCACGGTCGTTGCACCGGTGATGCCGTCCATATAGATCGCAGGAATCGTCTCCTGCCCTTTTCCGGTCGGCAGATTGCCGTAGGCAATCCGCGTCACATCGGTCATTGTATCGGAAAGTCTCCGCGAAGGCGGCATTTCCGGATAGTCTCCGTTTTCGTCCATTTCATAGACAAACGCCGTCGCCGGTTCGGAATCCTTTGCTGCCGCCGCGATCAGAACCTCCGTGGTACCGTCCCCGTCCAGATCACGCAGCGCCATGACGGAATACGGCTTTTTCAGGTTCTCCGCGAGCGCGCCGTTTTCATAGTGC
>CAMHUJ010000291.1 GCA_946188175.1 uncultured Ruminococcus sp. | reverse complement strand
ACAGATCCGCCTCTTCTTCGGAAGCGGCCGGGATCCAATCCCTGTAATACCCGTCCGGGCTGTCCAAAAATGAATGATACTCGGAGGACTGCACGATCACAAGGCTGCCGCATTCCTTGCAGCCGCCGTGCTGACAGCCGGTCTGCCGATGCTGCCGCAGTCAGGCGCCGTACTGTTCGCGCCGATGACCGCGTATGCTGACGATGAAGCATACACTGAGGGTGAAAACAGTCAGTTCTCATACAAAAAATACGCAGACCATATCGAAATCATGTTTCCGACCGATTCCACACGGAAAGCTGCTGAGATCGAAATTCCGGACAAGATCGATAATCTTCCGGTTACCAGAATCGACATCTATGGCTTCCAGCTGTGCGAGATGAAGACAGTCAAATTTCCGGATACGCTCGAGGAGATCGGTCCGTATGCATTTTCCTACTGTGATAATCTGGAATCCGTCACATTTCCTGACAGCATCCAGAAGATCGGATTCGAGGCATTCAAGCATAATGCAAAACTCACGGAAATCAATTTTCCCGATCATCTGGTCAAAACCGGTGACTACACCTTTGATGAGACACCGTGGCTCGAAGCACAGCGCAAGAAGGACCCGCTCGTCATCGTCAACGGCGCTGTCATCGACGGCAGAAGCTGCGAGGGCAAGGTCAACGTCCCCTCCGGCGTCAAGTATGTCGCATCGGGCGCATTCTCCAAGAATACACAGATCACATCGGTCGTCTTTCCGGCGAGCGTCACGCAGATTTGCGACAATACCTTCTGGTACTGCGAGAATCTGACCTCGGCAGAGCTCAACGGCGCAGAATCCTTTGGCTTCGGCGTATTCGGCGGCTGCAATAAGCTGACCGATCTGAAGGTCTCCGGCAAGCTCAAAACCATTGACGACTATGCCTTCTGCGATAACACCGCATCCGCGACGCTCACCTTCTACGGCAGCGAATCGGCTTGGAAGCAGGTGCAGAAGCCAGACAATGACCCGTTCCTCCAGAAAGCAAAGCTCGTCTTTGACGAGAGCCATACGCCGGAACCCGAGGAGGTCGAGGGCGATCTCAACGCCGACGGCAAATGCAGCATCGCGGACGCGGTCATGCTCCAGAAGTATCTGCTGACCTCCGGCACGCTGACCGCCGATCAGGCAAAGGCTGCTGATATCAATAAAGATCAGAAGCTCGATTCCGCTGACCTCAGCCGCCTCAAAAATCTGATTCTCGCAAACAAATAATCCATGCGCATCGGTACTCATATAGAAATATGAAGCCATAGTATTTCTGATATACAGTCAGAGGTACTATGGCTTCATCCTTCTATATGGGCATCTGATGTAAGGTTCGGGGCAGTTTTTTGTGTACGGATTGCCGTCCGTCTCTGCTGCGTTTCCCTGCTGTCATAAGCACTAGCCGCAGGGCGGAAGCATGATACGGGATTTTGTTACCGCAGGATAACAAATATGCCAAATCTTGCGGTTGCGCCTTGACACAATACTTAAATCATGGTATAATATGATAAAAGTTTCTTGTAAGAATGGCAAACTATAGGAATATTACATAATGCATTTCAGTGTACCGGTTTTCATCGGGTGGAGGAAAACCGGTCTGCAATACAGAAATATCCGTGATTTGAAGGATGAATGGATGTGAAAGCATGCTGGATATCAAAACCTTTCAGTTGAACCTGATGCTGGTGCTGAGCGGCATCTGCGGCACGATCGCCTTCTTTGTCGCAATCACCAAGACAATCGGAAAAGGACGCAAGTTGGCACTGCTGACCATGGAGATCGGCGCAATGCTCCTGCTGATGTGCGACCGCTTTGCCTATGTCTACCGCGGCAGTCTGTCGCAGACCGGCTACTACATGACGCGAATCTCCAATTTTCTCGTTTTCTTCTTTACACTGTTTGTTCTGTGGTCATTCAATAACTATCTGAAGGATCTGTATGAGGAGCACGAAAATACCAAGCCGATCCCGCGAAGGCTGAAGCTCATTGATATGCTGCTGCTCTGCGGCATCCTGATGCTGGTGATCTCGCAGTTCACCGGATTCTACTATACCTTCGATGAGAACAACTGCTATCAGCGCGCAGGCGGCTATCCGGTCTGCTACCTGATACCGGTCGTTGTATTCTGCTTCCAGCTCTCCGTGATTCTGACGCATTTTCATAATCTGCGCCGGAATATGCGCGTCGCTTTGCTGCTCTTTGCAATCATGCCGCTGATCGCCTCTGTCGCGCAGCTCTTTCTCTACGGCTATTCGCTGATCAATATTACACTCGTCGGCATGGTCGTGCTGTTGTATATCTTTACGCTGATTGACGCAAACGATACGGTCGAGCGCGCCAAGAATATCGAGATCAAGGTGCTCAAGGATGAGCAGGATTATTTCCGCACGATCTTCGTCCAGACTGCGGAGGCACTCGCCAGCGCAATCGACGCGAAGGATAAATATACGCACGGTCACTCCCGCAGAGTTGCCGAATACTCCGAAAAAATCGCGCGTATTGCAGGGCTCGAGGAAAAGGAGATCGAGGAGGTCTATTTCGCCGCCCTGCTCCATGATGTCGGCAAGATCGGTATTTCCGATGCGATCATCAACAAGGTCGGCCGCCTGAACGACGAGGAATTTGCCGAGATCCGGAAGCATCCGAGCATCGGCAGACAGATTCTCGCCAGTATCAGCCGCTCGCCCTATCTCTGCATCGGCGCAAACTATCACCATGAGCGCTATGACGGCAAGGGCTATCCGGACGGGCTCAAGGGCAAGGATATCCCGAATATCGCCAGAATCATCGCCGTCGCGGATGCATATGACGCGATGACCTCTATCCGCAGCTACCGTGACCCGCTGCCGCAGCAGCTCGTCCGCGAGGAATTCGTCAAGGGAATCGGCACACAGTTTGACCCGATCTACGCAAAGATCATGCTGCATCTCATTGATCTGGACTCCGAATACCATATGCAGGAACGCCAGTCGATCCGCGATCTCAGCCAGAGCAAGGAGCTGCACTTCGATGTCTACCGCGAAGCATTCACACCGGGCATTGCGGTCAATGAACGCGCAAAGACGATTCACCTGTTCTTCCGCGCCGAAGAAAGCGCACTCTGCGCCGACCCGATTCCGTCGATCATTCTCTTTGATTCGCTGGATGCCAAAGTACATGACAATGATTCAAAACAAAAAGAACTGCTGTATTTTGAATACTGCGAGATCCGGCTCGATGGACAGGTCGTCAACAGCGGCGCAAGAAAGATTCAGCGCAGCACCGGCGAGCATGCCGAGCCCGATATGCCGGACTGGAAGTCGCTTTGCAGCAAAGGCATTTCCTACGAGATCGAGGCGGTGCGCTGTCAGGATCATGTCCGCATCTGTATCCGCAATCCGTATCAGACACTCGAATTCATCATCGCGCTGCCCGACAGCTCACGCTATTCCTATCTCAGCCTGACCGGTCAGAACTGCACGCTCAGCGACCTGACCACCGAGACGGCGGTCGAACAGATCGGCGAGAACGAGATTCCGCGCATCGCCGACAAGGTCAGCTATATCAGTGCGCCTGCCGGTGATATCCCGAATATTCAGATCGACGGCTGGCGGACTGCCGCGACCAAGGGCATCCCGCTGACCAATCCGATCAAACTGAAATTCCGCTCCATGAGCCTGCCGACCGCAAGACTTGTCTGGCACTGCCCGTTCATCGTGCTCTTTACCTCAGAGGATCAGTACGTTGACGGCGACGGCTACCGCGAATACGCACTCGTCCGCATGGACGGCGAATGCTGGGAAATGGA
>CAMHUJ010000290.1 GCA_946188175.1 uncultured Ruminococcus sp. | reverse complement strand
ATCTCGGGGGATACTCTGCCGGGATAGCAGCCGTGCAGCACATAATACTGCGCACCGATCTTCTGCATCAGCGCGAAGACCTGCTTTGCCTCCTCGAGAAAATCCGAGCATCTGCGCGGATACCGCGAGAACAGCATGAAGCTCTCATTCGGCGCCGTCCACGGATGAACCGAGCAGCAGGTGATACCGAAACGCCGCAGCATCGCACTGAGATCATTTGCATAAACCGGACGGCATTCGCACGGTGCATTCAAAAAAATCTCAACCGTCTGAATACCGTGCAGACAGAGATCATAAAGCGCATCCTCTGTCGGCTTCGGGAACAGACAGGCTGTGGAAACTGCTGCTTTCATGCTCTTGCCTCCGATGCTTCATCCCTTTCAACAATCAAACCGACTTTTCAACAGATATATTATAACACGAAGCACCCTGCGATTGCAAGGTGCTTCGTAGATTTTCAGAAATTCACACAAGGAGCCGCGGAGAATGCCCGAAATTTTTGCAAATTCCTTGCATGCGACCGCAATTTATGCATATTACTCCTCGGTTGTTGCGGCGGTCTCCTTCTTGACGCGCGATTTCCATGCTGTCCAGAGCATCGGCGCGAGGCAAAGAGAGGAGTAGCAGCCGGAGATCATACCGACGGTCATCGGGATGCTGAAACGCAGGATCGAGCTGACATTGTTTGTCACAGCAAGGATCGAAACGACCAGCATTGCAGTAATCGTGGTGATCGAGGTACGGACGGTTCTGCGCATCGTCTGGCTCAGCGAAACATTGACCAGCTCAGTCAGCTTGGTGCCTGCCGGCATCAGGCTCTGATTCTCACGGATTCTGTCGTAGATAACGATTGTATCGTTGACGGAATAACCGAGGATCGTCAGAATAACCGCCATGAAATTCGAGTCGATCTCGAAGCGGCAGAGAATGAAGGTACCGAATACGATGACAAGGTCATGCAGCAGTGCGACGACTGCGAAGATACCTGCGCTCCAGCCGGAAATACGCTTGAATCTCCAGGAAATATAAAGAATCAGAACGACGGATGCAAAGATTGCCGCAACGAGGCACTTTGCAAGGAATTTCTTACCGGATTTTGCAGCAACGTCGTTGGTTTCGAGCGCCTTGATATTGCCGTCCGGATACTTTTCCTGCAATTTGCCGAGCAGCTCATTCTGCATCTCGGAGGAGAATGCCTTTTTCATGCTGAAGGAGAGCGTAAAGGTCTGCTCCTTCTCACCGGTGAATGCCTCACCGGTCTGCACATTGACAGCCGTGCCGAGATAATCCTTTGCAAGCGATGCGATATCACTTTCATTGATGCTGCCGCTGTAGCTGTAGGTCGAGAGCGTACCGCCCTTGAACTCGATTGAAATGTGCACGCCGAAAATGAAGCAGCAGAGCAGCACAACAATCATCATAATTGCGGAAAACGTGAAGAAAACCTTGCGGGTTCCGTAGAAATCACGGACCTTCACCTGTGCCAGAATAGACTGGATATTTGTATTGGTTGAATTCTTTTTCTTGTTTGACTTGCTCATTTCTCAGCACCTCCGTACAGCTTTCTGTTCTGGAAGCATTTGAACTGCGAGAGGGAGGTCAGCATCGTGCGAGAAGCCAGAACGCCCATGATAAAGTTGAAGATAACACCGGTCAGCAGCGTGAAGCCGAAGGAGAAGATTGTACCCTCGGTCGAAACGCCGAACCAGCGGAACAGGAACGACAGCAGCTTTGCGAAGAAGCTGGAGGAGACGCCGAATGCACCCATGAGGATGATTGCCACGATGATAACGGTCATATTGCCGTCGAGGATCGAGGTGAAGGAACGCTTGTAAGCCGCTTTCAGCGCGGAATCCAGAGACTTGCCGGTATTCAGCTCCTCCTTGATGCGCTCACCGGTGATGATGTTACAGTCAACACCCATACCGATTGCGAGGATAATACCTGCGATACCCGGAATGGTCAGCGTATTGGAATCCTCAAAGCCGAACCAGCCGGAGATGACAGCCAGTGTACCTGCGACCTGACCGAGCAGTGCGATTGCCGCAACAAAGCCCGGCAGACGGTACAGAACGATCATGTATATCATGATCAGAGAAAGTGCGATGATACCCGAGATTATCATGATCTGGAGTGCGCCCTTTCCCATGCTCGGAGAGATCGTCTTGAACTGCTCCGTGGTGAGGTTGAACGGCAGCGCACCGCCGTTGATCTTGTCGGCGAGTGCCTTTGCACCGTCATAATCAAAGTCACCGGTAATGACAGCACTGCCGTCGCTGATCACAGCACTGACGCTCGGATAGGAAATGCAGTTGGTGTCCATCCAGATCGAGATAACGTAACGGGACTGCGAACCGTTGACATCGAGATATTCCGCTTCCTGATTCACCGCGCCTGCGGTTGCATCACGGAAAGCATCCTTGCCGCTGTCCTTCAGGGAAAGCGCAACGGAATAGCCGCCGGTCTGGTTGCCGCTCGAATCGCGCTCAAGCGTAACATATGCTTCCTCGACATCGGTACCCTCAAGGATGATATCGCCGCCCGGAATGACGGTGGTGTTGCCCTCATCGTCAACCTCGGTGTTGTAAACATAACCCTTGCGGAACTGGAGCTGTGCGGTATCGCCGAGTTCCTTGACAGCAGCCTGCGGGTCGAAATTGCTTTCGCCGGTCTGCCACGGGAAGCGAACGATTACCTTATCATTGCTCTCGTCCATGTAAACCTCATAGTCATTGATGCCGAGTGATACCAGTCGGGCTTTCATGACCTCTTCTACAGCCTCAAGCTGCTGCTTTGATGCGTCGATTGTTTCATCCGCAGGTGCGAATGTAACATCGACACCACCCTGAATATCAATGCCCAGACGAATGTCCTTCAGACCTTTGATATAGGTGGTTGTCAGATCACCGTATTGATTCCGCACGCCGAACACGGTGGAAACCGCGAACGCGAGAATCAGAATAAATACGATGAAAAAGACGGATTTGTTGGTCTTCACTGCCAAGCCTCCTTGTTTATTGAACTAATCAGGCATAGCAGCTCTACTGACATATGCCGACAAGTAATTTTTATTATAGTGCATTTTTGAAAAAATGTCAAGGGATTCTGCATAATATTCTGCAATGCAGCGGCATTTCCTTTTTATATAGTGCCTCCGGCGGATTATAATGGGGGCTTTGCCCCATACCCCCACCAGAGAAATACTATCTCTCTGGACTCTCGCTGCAAGTTTGATCCGCCCCTTTCAAGAGGCAGATCAAACTTAAAATGGGATTCCAAAGGGACAATATCCCTTTGGCGGAGTTTGAGTGAGTTTGCTTGCAAACTCATAGCGAAGCGTGCGAGAGCCCTCATTATAAATCCATCGGAGATACTGTATAATAAAGGGAGATACTGTTACACTGTCAGCTCGACGTCTGCGGCGGATTCTGCGTCTTTCAGCACCGGCGCGATGAACTCCGCGAGGAATTCCTCGACCTGCTGCACGCTTCTGCCGATGTAGTTGGAGGGATCAAGATTCGCCTCAAGCTCCTCCGCGGTCACGCCGAAGATCGGGTCATTGACGATGCGCTCGCAGAGGTCATTTTTCAGACCCTTCTGCTTGACCTCTGCACCCGCCGCCATGGAATGGATGCGGATATGCTCATGCAGCTCCTGACGGTCGCCGCCTGCCGCTGCTGCGTCCATGATGACGTTTTCGGTCGCCATGAAGGGCAGCTCATTCATGACGCGCTGCCGGATGACTGCCGGATACACGACCATGCCGGAGGTGACGTTCATCATGATATTGAGAATCGCAT
>CAMHUJ010000289.1 GCA_946188175.1 uncultured Ruminococcus sp. | reverse complement strand
CATGGGTGAAGCAATTATTCTGGCAGGCTCTGCGATCGGCGCAGGCCTCGCAATGATCGCAGGTATCGGACCTGGTATCGGTGAAGGATACGCGGTCGGTAAGGCATGTGAAGCAATCGCAAGACAGCCGGAGGCATCCGGTGCCGTCACGAGAACAATGTTCGTCGGCTGCGCCGTTGCAGAGTCTACCGGTATTTACGGTCTGATTATCGCTCTGCTGCTCATCTTCCTCAAGCCGTTCACCTGATCCGGCACAGCAGCAAATACGATAAGAGAGGCTGATATTACATGAAGCTCGGATTTTTCTCCATTGATCCCGGCACCATTCTCTTTACGCTGTGCAATACGCTGATCCTGATTCTGGGGCTGAAGCATTTTCTCTTCAAGCCCGTGCAGAAAATCCTGACGGAGCGTCAGGCTGCGGTCGATCAGAGCATTCGTGATGCGGAGGAGGCGCGTTCCCGTGCGGAGGCGGCTGAAACGGAGTATACCGAAAAGCTCGCTGCCGCAAAGGAGGAATCCGCCGCGATGCTCCGCAATGCGACAAGAAAGGCACAGCAGCGTTCGGATGAGATCGTGGCACAGGCAAAGGCGGAGGCTGCCGGTATTCTCCAGCAGAACCGCGATGAGCTCGACCGTGAGCGCCGCAGAGCGGAAAGCGAACTGCGCTCCGAGGTTTCGGGTCTTGCCGTCATGGTCGCAGAGAAGGTTGTCGAACGTGAGATCAATCAGGCGGATCACGCAAGACTGATTGATGAATTTATTGATTCGGTGGGTGATGTACAGTGAGTTCGGAGGTTTCTTCGGTTTACGCAAATGCGCTGTTCTCCCTTGCGAAGGAAAAGGGCGATGCCGCTTTGCAGGAAGCCCGTTCCGATCTGCGGCAGTGTGCCGTTCTGTTCTCCCTGAATCCTGATCTGACAAGGCTGCTCTCGCTCCCGACGATTTCGGTCACGGAGCGGACGGAGATTGCAAAAAAAATCTTCGGCGATCAGAGCCTTGCATCCCGTCTGATCTTTCTGCTGATCGACCATGGGCGTGTCCCGTTTTTGCAGGAGATCGCGGATGATTTCGACGAAAAAATGCTCGATTATCAGGATACGGCGGATGTCATCGTGACGACTGCCGTTGCGATGAATCCGGAACAGAAGGAGCGGCTTCGCGCGGCGCTCTCCCGAAAGCTGCATAAGACGATCCGTATTACGGAGCATATCGACCGCAGCATACTCGGCGGCGTGATCGTGAAATACGGCGATACCCGAATTGATAACAGCGTGAAATATCGTCTGGATGCGCTCAGGGAACAGCTTTCCTGACCGCGTCCGTTATAAGAAGGTGCAACATGAATTTAAGACCAGATGAAATTACCGGTATCATCAAGGAGCAGCTGAAAAACTATGAAGCGAAGCTGAATCTTGCCGATGTCGGTACGGTAATCACCGTCGGTGACGGCATTGCCAACGTGCACGGACTGGAGCAGTGCATGTCCGGCGAGCTGCTGGAATTTGAAGGCGGCATCTCCGGCATGGCGCTCAACCTCGAGCACGACTTTGTCGGTGCCGTTCTGCTCGGCTCCGATCACAATATCAAGGAAGGCACGAGCGTCAAGCGTACCAAGGAGATCGTGTCGGTTCCGGTCGGTGAGGAGCTGCTCGGCAGAGTCGTCAATGCGCTCGGTGAGCCGATTGACGGCAAGGGTCCGATCCTGACGGAAAAGACCATGCCGATTGAAAAGATCGCGCCCGGCATCATCACGAGAAAATCCGTGCATGAGCCGCTGCAAACCGGCATCAAGGCAATCGACTCCATGATTCCGATCGGCAGAGGACAGCGGCGACCGCCAGACCGGCAAAACGACCATTGCCCTCGATACGATCATGAATCAGAAGGGCAAGAATGTCATTTGTATTTATGTCGCAATCGGACAGAAGCGCTCGACCGTTGCAAATGTCGTCGAAACGCTGACGAAGGCGGAGGCGATGCCCTATACAATCGTTGTTTCCGCGACGGCTTCGGAGCTCGCGCCGCTGCAATATATCGCGCCGTACTCCGGCTGCACAATGGGTGAATACTTCACCGATCAGGGCAGGGATGTGCTGATCGTTTACGATGATCTTTCCAAGCACGCAGTCGCATACAGAACACTTTCGCTGCTGCTCAAGCGTCCGCCGGGACGCGAGGCATATCCGGGCGATGTGTTCTACCTGCATTCGCGTCTGCTGGAGCGTGCATGCTGCCTGAATGAGAATTACGGCGGCGGCTCGCTGACGGCGCTGCCCATCATCGAGACACAGGCAGGCGACGTTTCCGCCTATATCCCGACCAACGTCATTTCGATCACCGACGGACAGATCTTCCTTGAGACCGATCTGTTCAATGCAGGTATCCGTCCGGCGGTCAACCCGGGTATTTCGGTTTCCCGTGTCGGCTCCGCGGCGCAGATCCCCGCAATGAAAAAGGTATCCGGCTCGCTGAAGCTGACCTATTCACAGTACCGTGAATTGCAGGCGTTTTCGCAGTTCGGCTCCGATCTCGACAGAGATACGAAGGAGCGTCTGGAGAAGGGCGAGCGTGTGGTCGAGGTGCTCAAGCAGGGCAAGAACAGTCCGCTTTCCGCACCCGATCAGGTCGTGATTCTCTATGCAGTTACGAACAATCTGCTGCGCGATGTACCGGTCAGCCGGATCGCGGAGTTTGAGGATGCACTGCTGCGGGAGGTCGATGAAACGCACAGCGAGATCATCGGCTCGATCACGGAGACAGGCAAGCTGCTGCCGGAGACCGCCAAGGAACTGAAAACGGTGATCACGGAATTTGTCAAGCGCTTTGTCTGACCGGAGGTGTGAACAATGGCTGCTTCCAATATGAAAGCGATCAAGCGCCGGATCAAATCGGTCGAAAGCACAATGCAGATCACCAAGGCAATGGAGCTGGTGTCGTCCTCGAAGCTGCGCAAGGCAAAGGAACGCTCCGAGCAGGCTGTGCCGTTCTTCAATCTGCTCTATCAGACCATGAGTGAGGTCGCGTCCGAAGCGGTCGGATTTCATTCGGTCTATACCGAGGAGCGTGAGGAGGGTGCCGTTCTGCTGATTGTCATGGCGGGCGACCGCGGTCTTGCCGGCGGCTTCAATCTCAATGTGTTCCGGCTCGCCGACAAGCGGATCAAAGCGCTGCATACAATGGGCAGAGAGGCGGTTATCATGACCGTCGGCAAAAAGGCGTCGGAGCATTATTCCAAGACGACGAACCGCGTGCTCGGTACCTTTGATAACATCGGCGAAACGGTCACGACCTATACCGCGCTGCATATGGCGCAGCATATCGTGCATCTGTTTCAGCAGGGACATCTCTCCGGTGTAGAGATTTTCTTCACGAATATGGTCTCGCCGCTCTCGCAGGAGGCGCGGCAGATGCAGGTGATTCCTGTGCCGAATCTGGAACGGAATCCCGGCGTGCAGAGCCTGACGAATTACGAACCGAGCCCCGAGGCGGTGTTTGATTCGCTGATTCCGCAGTATCTGGCAGGTATGCTCTACTGCACGATTGTCGATACCTATGCTTCCGAGCAGGCGGCGCGCAGAATGGCAATGGAAAACGCGACCGACAATGCGCAGGAAATGATCGACGATCTTTCACTGAAATATAACCGCGCGCGGCAGGCATCCATTACGCAGGAGCTGACGGAGATTGTCTCCGGTGCAAGCGCGCAGAACTGATGCTTCAAAATGGTGCAGTAATGAATTTGCATTTAGATCAGTCTTTATCTGAGGGATACAACAGCCCGTCACAAAAGATTCGTATT
>CAMHUJ010000288.1 GCA_946188175.1 uncultured Ruminococcus sp. | reverse complement strand
TTGAAATGGGATTCCCAAGGGATAGTATCCCTTGGGCGGGGGTGTGGGGGCAGCGCCCCCATTATAATTCGCCGAAGGCACCATATCCCTCCGGTGACGGTGCTGCGGTCAGGTGCGCAGCAGGAGGGGCTGGAGCTGGATGCCTTTGAGCGCGGCGGCGACGGTCTCCGGCGCCTGCGCAAAATCCGCGACCAGCGAGGTCGGCTTCTTCTGCGGGTCATCCTGCCCGAACGGCACAAAATAATAGTGACGGCGGTTCAGCAGCTCCCCGAGATTCCGCGCAGAGGCTGCCAGACCGTCGTTTGTTGCGATACAGAGAATCACCGGCTTTCCGCCGCGCAGATGCGATTTCACCGCCATAGTAACCGTATTGTCCGTGATACCCGCAGCGAGCTTTGCCAGCAGATTTCCCGTACACGGGCAGACAAGCATCGCATCTGTCATGTTCTTCGGTCCGATCGGCTCCGCTTCGCAGATCGACTGAATCAGTCTGCCGCCGCCGAGCGCTGCGAGCGGTTCCAGAAAGGACTCCGGCGCACCGAACCGCGTTTTGATCGCGGCAAAATGCTCCGAGACAACCGGCAGCAGCTCGGCACCCGCTGCGGCACATGCCTCCGCCGTGCGGATCGCGTTCGCGGCATTGC
The DNA here is from genome assembly GCA_946188175.1 of uncultured Ruminococcus sp. Lineage (GTDB taxonomy): Bacteria > Bacillota > Clostridia > Oscillospirales > Ruminococcaceae > Firm-04. The sequence continues at coordinate 3,160 of CAMHUJ010000288.1, read as the reverse complement.
AGAAGGAGCCACATACGGCAAAGCCGAGCCGGATTCCTTGCAGGTCACTCATGCGCCGCGCCTCCCTCCTGACCGAGAATCTCCTGAATCGTCTGCGCGACGATTCTTCCCGCGGAGACAGGCGCCGTTTTCCCGGGCAGCGAGAGCGCCCAGATCACCTGCAAGCCCTGCGCCGATGCGGCTTCAAAATCAACCCCCGATGCTGTCGGAGACAGTTCGCCGCCATTGCTTGCAGCGTCCCGTTTTTCCCGATTCTTCGAGGATTCCGAGTCGTACAAGCAGTGTGATCAGCATGCGCGTCTGCATCTCCGGCGCATGGATCGCAGCCGTCAGCATCTGCACGGTGAATACCTCCGGCAGTGATTCCGGCAGCAGCGATGCATAATCCGCCGCGCTCTGCAAATACTGCTCCGCAAGCAGCGCTTCCGGCACGCGGTCGAGCTTCATACGCCTGCGGCTGCCGGTCTGCACGGAATATTCCGACAGCTCGACGGTGCAGATGCAGATGCGGAAATTCGGGTGCAGCAGATAATCCCGCAGCGTATAGATCTCGCGCATCGCGGTATAGATGCTCTCATGCTTCGGCGATTTGCGCCGCGAAAGCAGTTCGCCGGATTCGTCCACGCGGCAGACCCATTTCGGATTTGCAACCGGATGCACGACCGTCACCGGACAGAGCGGCAGAAACGCCTCGAGCTTCGGTTTCAGCCGACTGAGCCCGCGCGTCTGAATCTCGACAACGCCTTCCTCCGTCACGGCATCCGCAATAAAGCCGCCGAGCGGCCGCTCATGCGTTTCCGGATCGGGCGCAAAATAATATTTCAGCGCCAGATGCAGCGTTTTTTCTCCCATGGTACCGATGCCCTTGCAGCCCATGTCACGCTCCGCCGCCCTGCGCGCCGCCTCAAAATCCCGCATAATCCCCTCCTTTAGCGGTATCACTTCGTGATGATTTATAATGGGGGTTCTGCCACAAACCCCGCTCAAGGGATACTATCCCTTGAGAATCCCATTTTGTGCAATAATGCGGCGATGTACAGAATCATAAGCTGATATGGTATTTTCTGATACACCGGTAAAAGGAAGCGCACAGCACCATTGCGGTACTGTGCGTTTCGTGAATTCGTATGCAGCTTGGATTACTCCTTGGCACCGCCGGCAGCGACGCCGCCGATGATGAACTTGGAGAGTACAACATAGATCACAACGACCGGAACGATCGAAAGGAAGATCGCGGCGTAGTTTGCGCCGTAGTCTGCGTTACGGTCAATCGCAATAACCTTCTGAACCATCATAGGCATCGTGAGCTGCTTCTTCTTACCGGAAACAAGCACGATAGACTGGTTGTAGTAATCGTTCCACTTCTGGATGAAGCAGAAAATCGCCTGAACGGCAAATGCCGGCTTCATCATCGGAATGGAGATCGTCAGGAAGGTACGGAATTCGTTGGAGCCGTCGATACGTGCCGCCTCGATGATATCGAGCGGGAACGAAGACAGCATATATTGGCGCATGAAGAAGACAATCGCCGGTGCTGCAATCGCAGGAACGATCAGCGGGATGTAGCTGTCGAGCAGCTTCATCTGAATGAGCATTCTCATGAAACCGACGGCAGTAACCTGCGTCGGAACCATCATAACTGCAAGGATGAATACGAAAGCCGGACCCTTGAGCTTGAAATCGTAAACAACCAGACCGTATGCGGTCATGCCGGAGAAGAAAACAGTCAGCGCGCAGCAGCAGCCTGCTACGAACAGAGAGTTTCTCATACCGATCAGCGGCGAGAAGAACTTGTTATACAGCGAGTTCGTTGTGAGCGTTTTGATGTTGTCGAACAGATGTGTACCCGGAATCAGGGTGACATTGCCGATAATATCATTGTGCAGACGGGTCGCATTGACGACCAGAATCCAGATCGGGATCAGGCAGATCAGCGTCAGGAGAATCAGCACGATATAGATCGCAGCCGATTTCACCAGAACATGTGCCTGATAACCACCCTTATCGGATGCATAAGTAACCTTGCTCATATGCTGAATCCGCCTCCTTTCTGCTTACGCTTCCATTCCTTTGCAGCCTGCTTCTGCTTCTTTTTCTTCTCGATTGCGTCCTTATCGCGCTGGACATAGAAGACCAGAGCGCCGAGGATCGAGGTGATGACGAACAGAATGACAGATGCAGCTGCCGAGTAACCGAACGACGGCTTTGCAAAGTTGCTGTGGAACATCTCATAGATGAAGACCGCAACCGTCTTGATATAGTCGTTGACGACGTTACCTGTATGGAGCATGTACGGGATATCGAACATCTGGAGACCGCCGATCATGGAAGTCAGCAGGGTGTAGACCATAATGGTCTTGAGGAGCGGGAAGGTAATGCGCCAGAAGGTCTGCGTGGAGTTTGCACCGTCGATCTCGGCAGCCTCGAAGAGAGACTCGTTGATGCCCTGAATACCGGACATCAGCATGATCATGGTGTTGCCGAACCACATCCAGACCTGAATAAACATAACTAAGCAGCGGGAAGGCCAGCAAGTCGTGATAATCTTCCACGGCTCGGGTGCCGAATCCAGACCGGCAGCGAGCAGCTGTTCCTTCGTCATCGCACAGCCGCGGAGGGTGTTGATGACGCTGTAAGAGGAGTCGCCGAACAAAGCGAGGAACAGACCTGCAACAGATGCAGCTGTAATAATGTTCGGCATGTACATAACGACCTTAAAGAAACCCTTTCCGGGCATCTTTACGCGGAGATCGGTGAACCAGACTGCGAGCAGGAGCGACAGTGCGATCTGCGGCAGGAAGTTGCCGAACCAGATAATCAAGGTATTTTTCATACCGTCCCAGAACGATTTGTGGATACCCATTGCCTTGAAATCACCCGACGCAGGCTTTGCGAGAATGGTCTTAAAGTTATCAAGGCCGATAATGGCAGGTGTTCTGGTACCGTTTTCGCTGAATGCCAGAATAAAGGTCTGGATCAGCGGCCAGAAGCTGAAAATGAAGTATACGACAAAGAACGGCAGGATGAACATATAGCCGTACTTGGCGTAGCTGACGGATTTGATCCGTCTTTGTGCAGCTGTAGCCATTCAGCACACCCTTTCAAGAAAAAATTAGTGAAAATTACAAACCGAGATAAAATATTCGCCTATTGGGAACAT
>CAMHUJ010000287.1 GCA_946188175.1 uncultured Ruminococcus sp. | reverse complement strand
GCTGCAAACAACGCCAAAGAAAGGCGAAGCAAATCGCCCGCGGGGGCTCCCCGCCGGGCAGTGCCCGTTTTTATTTCTGCACCGAAGTTTGAATCATGAAAGCATGAGATCATACTCGTCTTTGGTACGTCGTCAAGTGTTCTATTGTGATGCAGGAGAGGGCTTCGCCAATTTGGGGGGATGCGGTGAGCATCCCCAACTGAACTGACAAACGAACTGTGCTGCAAACAACGCCAAAGAAAGGCGAAGCAAATCGCCCGCGGGGGCTCCCCGCCTGCTTGACAATCGGAGTGCCATATGGTAAAATAGGAACAGACGGTCTGCGGAAAAGACCGTTCCCGCGCTGCAAAGCAGCAGTATAAATAAAGGGGGTCCGCAATATGCTGGAAGAACTGAAACAAGAGGTATGTCAGGCGAATCTGGAGCTTGTTGCCAGAGGCGTCGTTATCTACACATGGGGCAATGTCAGCGGCATTGACCGGAGCAGGGGGCTGGTTGTCATCAAGCCCTCCGGCGTTGATTATAACGGTATGAGTGCCGACGATATGGTCGTCGTCGATCTGGAGACCGGCAAGACGGTCGCGGGCAAATGGAAGCCCTCCTCGGATACCAAAACACATCTGGAGCTTTACCGGCAGTTCCCGTCGCTCGGCGGCATTACGCATACGCATTCGGTGAATGCGGTTGCATTTGCGCAGGCGGGCATGGATATTCCCGCGCTCGGCACCACGCACGCCGATTATTTTTACGGCGCCGTGCCCTGCACGCGAGAGCTGACGCAGGAGGAGGTCGAATCCGATTATGAGCTGAACACCGGCAAGGTGATCGTCGAGACGCTGCGGCAGCGCGGCATAGAGCCAATGTCTGTTCCGGGCGTTGTGGTCAAGAATCACGGTCCGTTCACATGGGGCAAGGATGCTGCCGCATCGGTATATCACGCGGTTGTTATGGACTGCGTTGCAGAAATGACGCTCAAAACGCTGCTGCTGAATCCGGAGGCGACGATGAAGCAATATATTCTGGATAAGCATTACAACCGCAAGCACGGTGCAAATGCCTATTACGGTCAGAAATAAAGAGAAGCCGCTCAATTCGCAGAGACTCAGAATTGAGCGGCTTGTTTTTATCATACTCAGAGCGGGAGCCTTACGGTTTGCCTTGCAGATACCGGTTATTTTCGGAGCATCCGCATGGCATTGAGCACGGCAAGCACCGTCACGCCGACATCGCCGAATACCGCCCACCACATGCCGACAATGCCGCATGCGCCGAGAATCAGCAGCAGCACCTTGACGCCGATTGCGAAGATGATATTCTGCATGACGATCTGCTTCGTCTGCTTTGCGAGACGGATTGCATCACCGAGCCGGGCAGGTTCATCGGTCATCAGGACGACATCCGCCGCCTCGATTGCCGCATCCGCGCCGAGCGAACCCATTGCAATGCCGACATCCGCGCGCGCAAGCACCGGCGCATCATTGATGCCGTCGCCGACGAATGCGAGCTTATCGCCGTCGTGCATATCCGCAGCGATTGTCTCGAGCTTCTCAACCTTATCCTGCGGCAGCAGCTCTGCATGATACCCGTCCAGACCGAGCTCCGCGGCAACCGCCCCTGCGATCTCCCTGTTATCGCCGGTCAGCATGATCATATTTGTGACGCCCTGATTCCGGAGCGCCGAGAGCGCCTGCTTCACATCCTGTTTCAGCGCATCCGCGATCAGCAGACAGCCGAGATACTGCCCGTCTGCCGCGACATAGACCTTTGTGCCCGTTCCGCTGCATGGCTGATAGGCGATCCCGCGCTGCTCCATGAGCCTGCCGCTGCCTGCGAGTACCGCCTTGCCGTTTACGGTTGCTTCGATGCCGTAGCCGGAGATCTCCGTGCTGCCGCTGACATCGAGCGCGTCCGCATCGCCTTCATAAGCTGCCAGAACCGACGCTGCGATCGGGTGATTGGAATTGCGCTCGCAGCCTGCGGCGTATTGCAGCAGATCATCCGCAGAAATGCCGTCCTGCGGCAGTATTTCCGTGACGCGGAAGCACCCCTGTGTCAGTGTACCGGTCTTATCGAAAACAATCGCACGAACCTTGCTCAGAGCTTCGAGATCATGGCTGCCCTTGACGAGCACACCGTGCTTCGATGCCGCGCCGATGCCGCCGAAGAAGGTCAGCGGAATCGAAATGACGAGCGCGCAGGGGCAGGAGACAATCAGAAAGACGAATGCTCTGCGAATCCACTCAGCCCAGACGCCGTGCAGCAGCAGCGGCGGTATGACCGCGAGCAGCACCGCGCAGATCACGACGACCGGCGTATAATACCGCGCAAAGGTCGTGATGAAATTCTCCGTCGGGGCTTTGCGTGCGGCGGCATTCTCGACCATGTCGATGATCTTCGAGGCAGTTGATTCGCCGAACGGCTTTGTCACGCGGACGGTCAGCGTGCCGCTCTGATTGATGCAGCCAGAGAGCGCTTCATCGCCTGCGGACACGCGCCGCGGGACGGATTCGCCGGTCAGTGCGGTTGTATCGAGCATGGATTCGCCGTCGGTGACGATGCCGTCCAGCGGGATGCGCTCACCCGCCTTGACGACGATCATTTCACCGACCGCAACGGATTCGGCTGCGGTTTCCGTGACCGTGCCGTTGCGCAGCACATTTGCCGTATCGGGACGGATATCGAGCAGCGCCGCAATCGAGCGCCGTGACCGCTGTACCGCGAGCGACTGGAAGTATTCGCCGACCTGATAGAACAGCATGACCGCCGCCGCTTCCGGATATTCGCCGAGGACGAACGCGCCGATTGTGGAGATGCTCATGAGAAAATGCTCATCGAAAATCTGACCTCTTGTGATGTTCCGCAGTGCCGTCAGAACGACGTCATAACCGAGAATCAGATAGGAGATCAGCATGACTGCCAGCACCGCCGACGACGGCGCTGGCAGCGCATAATGCATGACAGCGCCGACCGCAAACACCGCAGCACCTGCAAGAATCCGGATTGTCATGCTGCTGCCGTGCGCATGGATATGACCGTGCGCGTGTGCATGCTCGTGTTCATGTGCATGCTCATGTTCGTGTTCGCCGCAGTGACAATGCCCGTGCTCATGTTCATGCTTATGCTCGTGCGCATGCGAATGACCGTGACCGGATTTCGCAATGACCTCAACATCCGGCTCATGCTTGCGGACGATGCCCTTGATCAGCGCTTCGATCTCCTCCGCCGCATGCACCGTGCTGACGGTCAGCGTCTGCTGCATGAGGTTGACATTGGCTTCGGTGATCTGCTCGAGCGCCGCGACCTCTTTCTCGATCTTCGCCGAGCAGTTCGGGCAGTCAAGCCCTTTCAGCGTGTAAACAAGCTCCATAGTGTCCTCCGCATTTTTAATAGTTGAGCAAATATGCAACTATGTAATCTAAACAAATGCGGGTCAGCCCCGCATCTGTGTTATTCCGAAATATGTTCATAGCCCATGTCAAGGATTTTCTTCACATGGTCATCGGCGAGCGAATAGTAGACATTTTGTCCGTCCCTGCGGTATTTGACGAGTCTTGCGAGCCGCAGCGACTTGAGCTGATGCGAAACGGCAGATTTCGTCAGACCGAGCAGCGCCGCCAGATCGCAGACGCAGAGCTCATGCAGCTCCAGCGCATGAAGAATCTGTACGCGCGTGCCGTCGCCGAAGAGTTTGAACAGTGTCGCAAGGGTAATATAGCGCTCCTTATCGAGAAGCTGCTTCTGCACTTCCTGCACGGCATCCGCATGAATGATCTCACAGGAGCAGACCGGCTGTTCTTCCATTTCGCACCTCCGTTCTGACGGTTGAATGATTGTTCAAC
>CAMHUJ010000286.1 GCA_946188175.1 uncultured Ruminococcus sp. | reverse complement strand
GATTTTGAACAGGATGTGCCGGCGGAGATTCAGGAAAGCATCCGTGCTGCCGCCGGCGAATACGGTCTGCGCGGTTTGATTTCATCTTTCAACAGTATTGACGGAGATTATCTCAGTGCATCGCTTGCTGACGGAACCTGTATGCTGCTCGACCGCTCCTCCGGCGAAATCAGATACTACCGCTGCTGAGCGTTTGCAGGAACACCCGGACAGAATAAATGAGTCCCCGAATCGGGGACTCATTATATTTTAGCGAAAAGGATTTGTTTCAGGCAGCGCCGCGGAGACTGCAACATGATTTCATGCGCCGTAAACGAGAACATCCTCCTGATTATGCGTGAGAATAAACTGCCCCTGCGCAAACGATGTCTGCAAGTGTTCGAGATACTCCCGAATCTCATAGGGCGTATCCTGTGTGATATGCACATCCGCCGTCTCGGTGCTCAGGAATGTATCGCCGCAGAATCCGCCGCAGCCGAGCACCTGTTTGCCGCTTGCCGTCAGCCGGACGGATGCCTGCCGGATGACCGTTTCGCTTCTGCCCTCCAGTGCAGCGATTGCAGCACAGCGTTCGCCCTTGATATTGATAATGCAGCTTGATTCCTGCAATTCGAGCTTTGCTTCTTCTCCGCCGAGCGTACCGATGCCGGTCAGCTCAATGCCGGTCAGGAACAGCTTGACCGATGTCTTATAGATTTTTATATTGCTGCTTCGCCCGATTGAACCGATTGCCGTGCCGCGCGGGCAGGACATTTCCATGCCGATATCACAGTCATGGAGCGTCAGGCTGCATTCGGAATACATCGAACCGATGCCGAGTCCGACATCACCCTGCACATTCAGCCGGTACTGCCCTGCTTGAATCCGGATGACGCCGCCGCTGCCGGAGCCGATTGCTACGCCGTTCTGCCCGCGCGCATTGACCGTAATGCGTCCGGACTGCGTAAAGTTCAGTTCGCCGTGCAGCAGACCGATGCCGTTTCCGATGCCGTAATATTCCGGCGCATCGACGCTAATCTCCAGCCTGCCCTCGCCTGCGACAGTCAGCTTTGCGGATTCCGGCACACGGATGCCGCCCAAATCGAGCTTATTGTCGCCGGTCAGCACAAGCGTGACATCATTCTCCTCGCCGATGTCAATGCAGGGCTTGTTCTTGATGCTCGTAAGCCATGCATTTTCCAGTATAATCTTTCCGGAAAAACCCTTTCCGGTTTCGATCCGGATTTGCGTATCAAGATTCGGATTGCCCTCCAGCGTGACATCACCGTTCCCGTTTGCACCGATCACGATGCACTTGATACCGGTCTGCATCAATCTTTCCAGCAGAATCCGCTCAGCACAGTCCGCCTGATAGATCTGCTGCCCGATGCCCTGCTCACGCTCCTGATTAAAACGCCGGATCATCTGCCGGATCTCCTCCGGAATCGACTCAATAATCTCCGGTGCCGGTCTTGCGGTAAAATAACCCTGAATGAGGTCGGCACCGAGCAGAATCACGGTATGAAGCTCCTCCTCCGTTTCGACGCCTTCTGCAAGCGCAAGAATCTCATTGTCATGGCAGAACTGAATGATCTCGCGGACAAAATGCCGCTTTTTCGGACTGTTCTGGATATCCGCCAGCAGCGAGCGGTCGATCTTGACATAGTTCGGCATATAGCGCAGCAGATTGCCTGCGTTGGAATAACCGGAGCCGTAATCGTCAATCGCCATTTTGACGCCCATATTCTGATACCGCTCTTTCAGCGCATCCAGACTTTCATCGTCGATTTCGGACTGTTCCGTCATTTCAACGACAGCAGTATCCGCATGCTTGAGCAGCAGCACTGCCACACGCCGGAAATCCTCCGCATTCAGCCTGGCTTCCGGAATGCTGTTGATGAACACAGACCTTCCCCAGAAATCCTGCTTCCGGCTGTCAATAATCCCAAGCACATTCAGAAATGTGCCGCGCTCAATATCCGGCAGTCTGTTGACAAGTCCTGCATATTTCAGGATATGAAACGGCGTCAGCTTCATGCTGCTCTTCGGACGCATCAGTGCCTCATAGGAGAAGATTTCGCCGGTTCTGGCATTCACAATCGGCTGAAAATAATAATCAAACCGGTTTTCATCAATCACGCGCTCCGTTTCTGCCAGCTCTGCGCGTTCCGAATCCGTCAGCGCCGAGAGCTTATGGTTCATCACATAGTCATAGTTTTGATAGCGAACGAGCATTTCAGAGAGCACATCCGCATCCTGTAGAATCAGGCGGTCTGTCTCACTCTGATGTGCACGGCGGTATTCCTGTATCAGTGCGGCGCGTTCCGCTTCGTTTGTCAGTGTTATGATACTGCCGAGCAGACTGTGGATCCAGTCATAGGCATGTTCCTGCGGAGTCAATACCGTCAGCCTCCTTCATCATCCTTATTCCGATTCTCACCGCAGCGCATACTGCATACGGTATGTTGATTATGCGGCTTCTGTTTCAGTGTCTTGTGTGATGCTTTTGCTGTTTCTGTTCATACATCCTTGCATCGCTGATTCTGATAAAATCCTCGAGCCGTCCGCCGGAATCGGTTTCCGTCATATAGGTACCGTAGCTGACATCCAGCGCATAGGGGCGGTCATTGCTTTCGTTGTATGACGCAATGGCATCCTTCATGCGCTTGAGAAAACGGTTCAGCTGTGTCTCGGAATAATCCAGCGCAACGATATAGAATTCGTCGCCGCCGGTTCTTCCGGCTATTTCATCGGAATCGCAGCAGCGCATAATGATATCCGCGACAGTCTTGATCGCGCGGTCACCTTCATAATGACCGAATTCATCGTTAAGGCAATACCGCACAGAGCTGGTGGTGCAGATGCGCAGTCAGATTTTTCGTCAGATTGTATAGAAATGACGCCGCTGGGCTGGCGCCCAGCAAGGAATTTCTGTGCAAGATGACGGAAAAGATGCAAGCAGATGCGCCGCCAAGCCGTTAGGCGGGCTTTGTGCGGTGTTGCCTTAATATGCTTCAGCCCGTCCAGATCAATCACAACGGTGCAGATTGTTTTCGTTCCGCACATCGCCGCGATTGCATTGCGTGAAAAATCATCAAAGCCGCGCCGGTTGAGCAGCCCCGTCAGACCGTCCCGAATGCTGAGATTCCGGAGCTTTTCAATCAGCTTGCGGATGCGGTCGTTCTTCAGCAGATTCTCCAGTGTGATCGCAAGATTGAGCAGCCAGATATTATAGAATTCGTTGAAAATATCCTTTCCCGCCATTTCGATCACGGAATATCCGAACATTCTCTCGGCGCAGTGTACGCTCATAATATAATAAAAATGGCTTCTGTCGGAATTTGCCTGCGGCACAAGCGTCGAGCGGTCAAACCGCCGCGGACTTCCGGTATATTCCTGATGCTTGTCAATCCAGATCGCAGGGATATAGTTTCCCGTCGGCGAGAGATAATCGCTGTCAAACGCAGGGCAGCGGTTCACATCGGTATGGACCATCATGAAAAATGCAGAATAATCCCCGATATTGATTGCATTCTCGTCAAAAATATGTTCCAGCGTGCGGAGTCCGCTTGCATCGTCGAATTCAATATTATAAAAGCCCTCGACATAACTGCTGATCGACACGACCGCACAGTCGGCACTGCGCAGCTTCCGGATGACCTTATCCGCCATGCCCTCGACATTGTAGCCCTCTCCGTCGAATATGATGCCGTCGAACGCCGTGAGATCAATATAGTCGAGGAGCTCGATTTCATAGTCGCCGTACTGCGCGTTTTTATTTCCGATCTTTCCGAGAAAATTGAAATAATACAAATCCATGTTCAGTTCTTCTGCAACGATATTGAACGCTCTCGGAAGCGTGGAACGGTATCTGCTCGTGAAGCAGTTTCCGAAAA
>CAMHUJ010000285.1 GCA_946188175.1 uncultured Ruminococcus sp. | reverse complement strand
CTTGCAAAGCAGATCGGGTATTATTATCCCGATAGGGGTGCGGCGTATTTTAATGATTACGACTGCATGTACGCGGTCATTCCGCCGGAAGGTATCACCTTCCCCGAGCACTTTGCAATCGCCGCAGAGCTCTATGAACAGTTCGGCATTATGTGTGAATGGAGCTGTCCGGAAAGCGCTGGCGCACCGATCACCGGTCAGAATGCGCTTGCAGCAGCGGGAGACATCAATCTCGACTGCGCGGTCGATGTATCCGATGCCGTGCTGCTCGCAAGATACTGCGCTGAGGATGCAAAGGCAGAGATCACCGCATCCGGCAAACAGAATGCAGATGTCACCGGTGACGGCGAGATCACACAGGAGGACGTCACCGAAATCCTCAAAATCATCGCAAAAATCAAGTAAAATCAGAAAAATCATACAGCCGCCGGTGTGCAGTCAAACACACCGGCGGCTTTCTGCTTGCAGAAAAAAAGAATCTGTGATACAATCAGATGTAAGATTTTTGCAGAAACAGCGACTTAGTGTACAGGGGGGTGAAACAGACATGCAGGATATCCGAATCATTGCGCTGCTGCAGAAACGCGATGAACAGGCATTGTCGGAAATACGGAACCGCTACGGAAATCTGTGCTTCCGGATCGCGCAGCAGATGCTATGCAATGCAGAGGACGCCGAGGAATGCGTCAATGAAATGCTGCTTGCTGTCTGGAACAGCGTCCCCCCCAATGAACCGCAGAATCTCGAAGCATATCTGATCACGCTGCTGCGCCGTTCCGCGACCGACAGGCTGCGGCATATGACAAGGCTCAAACGCGGCGGCACGCAGATCGCACAAACCCTCGATGAACTCGCAGAGGTCATTCCGTCGAAGGATACCGTCGAATCCGAGGTGGACCGTCACGAACTGACAGCGGCACTCCGGTCGTTTCTGGATGCGCTGCCGGAACAATCCGGACAGGTTTTCATGGAGCGGTATTATTTCAATCTGCCGGTCCGCGAGATCGCAGACAAGCATCAGATGCAGGTCAGCGCAGTCAATGTGCTGCTGCACCGGATCCGAAAGAAGCTGAAAAAGCATCTCGAAAAGGAGGGATTCTTTTGAAACCGATTGATATTCTCGATGCGCTGAGCGATCTGCCGGAGGAATATACAGCGTTTGCGGTTCGGAATCAAACAGAACAAACAGCATCCGGAAGGAAAGCAAAAACGCATACATCCCAAGGAGGGATCATTATGAAGAAAATGAGCGCAAATGAAAAGGCATCTTCTGTCCGCATCAGCAGAGCAGGCGTCGCGGCGGCAGTTGCAGTCTGCATCGGACTGAATGCCGCACTGATCTTCGGCATTTCCCGTATGAACAGGGATTCCGGCACGTTTACGCCTGCCGCGGCACCGTCTGTGCAGCAGGATGAGGCACAGACCGATGAAAAAGCCTGTATGCAGATTCTTGCAGCATGTGAACCGGTACCGACCGGAATTATGATTCAGGTCCCTGACATGACCGAGGAAGTGCATAATGCACTTAATCCGCAGTTTATCATAACGCAGGAAGGCGAAAAAGTCGCTGACTGCGAGTTGTGTCCGGACGGCAGTTTTGCACAGGGCGCAAATTGTCAGCAGCTCTGGTTTGACCGGCTTCCGGCAGGCAGCTATACGCTGGTGAATCTCGCAGAGGACGGTCAGTCGGAGGGCATTCTCGGGCATCTTGATTTTGAGATTTCTGATATCTTTGACGACATGATCTATATTCCGCGGGTGGACGGTATGAACTATGACGAAGCCAAGGCGCTGCTTGAGGAAAAGGGCGTGAATGTCGATAAAAAAGGCGTGGTTTCTGCCGAAAACAATCTCAATGTCGATGATGTTGTGACAATGGAATATCCGGCATACAAAACCGAAACGAACGAGAACGGCGATGAAGTCAAATATTTCTATGCTGACAGCAAGGGCTGCTGGGTCAATGCAGGCGATACCGTGACATTATCTGTCAATCTCGGCACAGACGGCGAACCCCAGCATGTGCCGTATCTCGTCGGGCAGGACTGGGAGCAGGCAAAGATCGAACTGATCAACCGCGGATTCTGTGTTGACAAGCGCTCTGTCTACTCTGACGATATCCCTGCCGGAGATGTCGCAGAGGAAACCGTTGATGATACCGATGTGCCGGAGGAAGGCATGGAGGCAGCCGTCGGAACCTATGTGCGCATCACAGTCAGCCTCGGCAGCATGCCCGAATCGGAAGCAGCAGAAGAAGATACAACAGATATACAGGAATAAACCGTAATACAAAGCAACCGCCCGACCGTTTACAGTGCAACGGTCGGGCGGTAATTTTTGTGTATACCAATTCATACAATATTATTCTTGATCGCAAAGACCGCAAGTTGTGTCCGGTCTTTCAAGCCGAGCTTTTCGAGCATGCGGGAGATGCTGTTCCGGATCGTACCCTCTGCAAGATAAAGCGTTGCCGCGATCTCCTTATTATCCGCACCGTCGCAGATCAGCCGCAGGATATCCGTTTCGCGCGGCGTGAGATCATAATTTCCGGCGTCCTGCTGCACGGCAACATCCTTTTTGATCGAACGGAATACATTGTCGCAGAAGACATTGATGCCGCCTGCAACCGCATGAATCGAATTGAGAATCTGGCTGTTGTCCATTTCCTTTAAGATGTAGCCGTCTGCACCGCTGGAAATTGCTTTGTCTACGGTCTCCTTATCATCGAAGGTCGTCAGGACGAGCACCTTGACATCCGGCAGCGTATCCTTGATTTTCCGTGTGCCGTAGCCGCCGTCATGGTCGGGCATGCGCATGTCCATGAGCACGACATCCGGATGCAGACGCACGCTGAGCTCATATGCCTCTTTGCCGTCGGAGGCTTCCCCGACAACCTGAATTTCACTATCCTCTGCCAGCACGGCGCATAGTCCTGCGCGCAGAATCTTGACATCGTCTGCGATAATCACACGGATCATGATGATACCTCCTTCAGCGGAATACGGATCACAGTCTGAAATCCCTCATTCGGCGCGGACGAAAACCGTACCGTACCGCCGAGCGCCTCGGTGCGTTCACGGATGCCGCGGAGTCCGTTGTGGGCGTCAATGCTGCTGCATCCTTTGCCGTTGTCGAGCATGAACAGCTCGATGCGGTCCGCAAGGAATTTCAGGATAATATGAATGCTGTCGGCTTCTGCATAGCGCAGCGCATTGGTGACTGTCTCGCGGCAGTTATCGTACATTTCGCGGATGCAGAAGCTGTATTTTTCGTCCTCGGTGCCCTGAATGCACAGGTCGATATCGACGCCGCGCACGGCAGTTGTGACGGTCTGAATTGCCTTTGTGACAGACGTCATGAATTCATCGTCGCGCAGATTGTTGATCGTGCAGCGCAGCTCCGTGACGCCGCTGCGGGAGAGCCCGTCCACGGCGGCGATATGCTCTGCCAGCTTTTCCGGATCGGGATGCGCCTGCGCGGTCTCGTATTTCATCATTCTTGCGAGCGAGCTGATCATCGTGAACGTATGCCCCGCAGAATCGTGCATTTCCTGCGCAATACGATTGCGCTCCAGCTCAAGACTCAGCTTTTTTTCAATCGCAATCAGCTCGTGATATTCGGTGACATTGCTGATCGTGATGATGCTTGCTACCTTGGTACCGTTGCGGTTTTCGCAGCGTGTGCGTTTGAGATTGTAATACTCATCGCCGATCCTCACTTCCGCAGACTTGAAATTGCCTGCAAGCTCCGTGCCGGAAGCCTCTTTCAGCGCAGCGTGAAACTGCGTCAGATTCTGCGTATGCTCAAGAAACGGCAGACTGCCGATATACTTATTCCGATATGTCAGTTCACCGCTGACATCGAAGATCATAACGCCGCTTTC
>CAMHUJ010000284.1 GCA_946188175.1 uncultured Ruminococcus sp. | reverse complement strand
TCCATCGACTCAGCCGGAATAAACGGCAGCATGGATTTCGACGGTCCGAGCAGCTCCATCTGCTCGACATGAACCTCTACAAGACCGGTTGCGAGCTTCGGATCGACGGTCTCTGCATCACGCTCCACGACCTTGCCGGTCACGGAGATGACGCACTCTCTGCCGATGCCCCTGAGCATCTCATCATCATGGAAAACGACCTGCGTGATGCCGGTCTCGTCGCGGAGCGCAAGGAACAGAACGCCGCCGTGATCGCGGATCGTATCGACCCAGCCTGCCAGCGAAACGGTCTGACCGATGTTTTCCTTGCGCAGATCATTGCACATTACGGTGCGGTACATAGAACATTCCTCCTGATAAAATAAAACCGCCCCCAAGCTGCCTGTCGATGCAGACTGCTTCGGGACGAGTGTTTCTCATATGAAAAACCCGCGGTACCACCCGAATTAACCCATGCACGCGCGGCGCGGTACATGCGGTTCACTTTCTTTTGGGGCGATATTGGATTGTGTGCGCATTGTCTGACGCACGGGAGTGTTGCCGCTGCTGCTACTCTCCGCGGCGGCGCTTTCAGCCTTCGGCGCTGCCTCTCTGACCGGATTTCCATGGAGCGCGGGTCTCCTGATATTTATTCTATTCGATTTTGCGCAGTTTGTCAAGTATGTTTTTCCGCCGTTTCCGTACAAAAAACGATTTTTTCCGATATTCACAAAATCGCTCTTGACAGCATCCCGAAATATAGGTATAATAAGAAGAAGGATGCTGCATATCCGGATGCAGGCATCCCGAACTTATCTTGAAGGAGGAACAATGATTATGGAACTGAAAGGCTCAAGAACAGAAGCGAATTTGCAGGCTGCATTTGCAGGCGAATCGCAGGCAAGAAACAAATACACCTATTTTGCATCCAAGGCACGCAAGGAAGGCTATGTTCAGATCGCTGAGATCTTTGAAGAAACCGCTAACAATGAGAAGGAGCATGCAAAAATCTGGTTCAAGGAGCTCCACGGCGGCGAGGTGCCGGATACCATTGAAAATCTGAAGGCTGCCGCAGACGGCGAAAACTTCGAGTGGACCGATATGTATGTCGAGTTTGCGAAGGTCGCAAAGGAAGAGGGCTTCACGAGAATCGCAGCGCTCTTTGAAATGGTCGGCAAGATCGAAAAGGCGCATGAGGAGCGCTACCGCAAGCTGCTCGCCAATATCGAGGGCGGTCTGGTATTCTCCCGCGACGGCGATATGATCTGGGAATGTATGAACTGCGGTCACATCGTGATCGGCAAGAACGCACCGAAGATGTGTCCGGTATGTGCACATCCGCAGTCTTACTTCAAGCTCCGCGCTGAAAACTACTGATGCATATAAAACGAGCCTGACTGTTCCGGTGAACGGTCAGGCTTTTGTTTTCTTTCAGTCCGCAGGCGCATATGCAAGCGAAGCCTGATGATCCTCCGGCAGCAGTGCCTTGCTGCGCCATTTGCCGCGGCGATAGCGGATCCAGCCGACCAGCCCCGTCACAAACCATGTGACGCATGTGGTATACCAGATCGAGCGGTAATCCATGCCGAGCATGACGGTCATGACGAATGCGCCGCCGATCCGGCAGATGACCTCCGCCATGCCGTTCATCATTGCATAACCGGTATCTCCGGCGCCGTTGAGAAATCCGCGGATCACATGAATCGAGCCGAGCGGAATATAACAGAGCGAGGTTGTCCGCAGCGCAAAATAACCGATTGAAACCGCATCCGCGCCCGAGATAAAGCAGCGGATGATCACATCACCGATCAGCCAGAACACGACCGCCATAATGATGCCGAGCGCACTGGAGATGCGCAGTCCGGATTTGAGACCGCGCTCGGCGCGCGCGGTTTCACCCGCACCGACATTCTGTCCGGCGAAGGTCGCAAGCGCCGCATTCAGCGAGAAGAACGGCTGCTGAATCAGCTGTTCGACGCGCATCGACGCGGTATATGCCGCCATGACGGGCTTGCTGTTGAAGCTGTTTGTCACGCGCTGAAGCGCCGACATCGAAATGGCGATCAGACCGCTTTGCAGTGCAATCGGCAGACCGGTTTTCAGCGACAGTACGATCATTTCCCTGTTGATACGGAAATCTTCTTTTGTAAAATGCAGCTCCGGCGTCCGGCTGAATGCGAAGATAATGCAAGCCGATGCGGCAATGCACTGCGACGCAACGGTTGCGATTGCCGCACCCTCGACGCCCGTATGCAGCACCATAACGAACAGCAGGTCGAGCCCGATGTTCAGCACACTTGCAACAGCGAGAAAGATCAGCGGTGTTCTGGAATCCCCGAGCGCGCGCATGACCGCATTGATCCAGTTGTATGCAGCGACTGCCGCCGTACCGCCGCAGGCAATCCGCATATAGCTGACGGACATCTGCATGAGGTCGGCATCGGTGTGCATCAGGCGCAGCACAGGCTCCGTCAGCCGGATCGAGCAGATGCTGATGACGATGCCGAAGACCGCGGTCACGATTGCGGAATTCCAGACCGCCGAACGCATCCGCTGCATCAGTCCGGCACCGAAAAACTGTGCGATCATGATGCCTGCGCCGGTTGCAAGACCGAGACAGAGCGTATAGAACAGATAGGTCACGGAGCCGGTCGCGCCGACGGCGGCGAGGGCATTGTCGCCGAGCTGCTTGCCGACGATCGCCGTATCCGCGACATTATAGAGCTGCTGGAGCAGATTGCCCATGAGCAGTGGCAGTGCAAACCGGATAATCAGGCTTGCTTCCTTTCCTTTGGTCATATCCTGAGCGGCGGAATGCAGCATCGGGATCACATCCTCCTTGATTTTAACCGTTCTGATTTTTTATCATACAGAGAGACTGTCTCTCTGAGCGAATGACATTATAGCATATTGCAGAAAAAATGTCAATCACTTTTCCGACGATATTTTTGATTTATTCTATGATGTAAGCTGTATAATTTGACTGTATTCCGGTTTGCGATTCAATTTATCAATCATTCGCCAAAGGCAAATACCATAACTCCTGTCTTCTCACTTCTCACGCAAAGCACGTTTCCCTTCCTATTCTGCTGCCAACTTTATAAGCTGCTTGATTTCTTACCATTCTGCAAAGAATACTATTGCGGCTATTTGATTGAAAAGAAGTATCCGCTTCGCGATGCGATTACGGAATGGGTGCTTCTCTATAGGTCAGCTAGCTGACCGAAAGCACACCAAGCCCGCAGGCGCTTGATACGCAAAGGGTGTTCGCGCATTGCGATGCGCAACCAGAAGGCGCCGTCCTTTGGAAACCTGCAAACTTTTGAAAAAGTTTGATCAAAACTTTAATTATGGGTGTGTTCAACTCACTTTTACAATCACCTAGCTTTTACGTGGCGCTGAATTGTGTCGCAATGCGCTTTTTCGCCTGCGGCGGCGTATAGACCCACTCGTCCATATGATTGCCCTGATAGAAGTAGTGCAGCGGCGGCGGGGTGCAGATATCATCGAATACATCAACCACCGCGAGCTTGATCTTCATGCGCTCCGGCACGATACTCTTGATAAAAACGCTCGCATGCTGTCCGGGATGCACATCCGGACGCAGATCGGCAAGTCCGGCAAGATTCGGCGCAAGCTCAATGAAAATGCCGTATTCCTCAACGGAACGCACAATGCCCGCAACGGTCTCACCGGCGGTAAAGCAGGCGGCATTCTCCGACCATGTTCCGAGCAGTTCCTTATGCGTCAGCAGCACCCTGCCGTTCTCGAAGCCCTTGACCATAACGCGGATCTCCTCTCCGACGCGGAAACGGTCCGCCGGATGCGAAATGCGCGAAACGGAAATCGCATCAATCGGGATCAGCGACGGCACGCCGCAGCCGATATCGACAAAGCAGCCGAAC
>CAMHUJ010000283.1 GCA_946188175.1 uncultured Ruminococcus sp. | reverse complement strand
GACGCACAGTTCATCCTCCTCTACTACGCCGAGCAGATCATTGCCGGAAACGATATCACATGGGAAGAGCTGCTGAAAAAGTAGGAAGGAGGAAGATTATTTGAATTAGAAATTAGGAATGAGAAATTAGAAATTGCGGTGTTGGCTTTGCCGACAATTTGAAATAAGTGAGAAGAGAGGAGTGAGGAGTTGCGGTGCGGCTGCGCCGCGATTTGAAATATGAAGAAACAGTCGGAATGATGTCCCGCTCAAATCAATATAAAACACCGCTGAAGTCTGCGTAAAAGCATAATCTCAGCGGTGTTTTTTGCTGCAAAAAAATGCAGGCTGTGCCCTGACACAGCCTGTGGGGAAGGAGGTATGACCCCTGTTACAGCGTGCCTGAGAGGAAGCACACTGCTCTGTCTTTCATGGAATCCTTATTTCATCAGCGCACGCTTCATCAGCGTGAGATCAATCGCGCTGATTTGCTTGTCGCCGTTGAAATCCGCAAGTGCTGCCTGTGCAGCCGTCAGCGATTTCTCAGTCAGCAGATGCTTTTGCAGCACCGCCGCATCCGCCTTTGTTAGCTTGCCGTCGCCGTCGAGATCGCCCTTTACGCTTTCCGCAGGGATATCCGCGCTGTCTGCCGGATACTCATACACAACCTCGACCTTCGTATATTTCACCGTAACTTCATCCTCGAGCTCTGCCTCCTGCTTCTCGGATGCCGACCACCACTGCTGCAATTCGATCTTGCCGTCTGCGACAAACGCCGCGACGTCTTCCTTATCCTCGGTTTGCAGTGTGCCGTCGAATTCGACCGTCGCAGAGGAGCCGCTGCCGAGCTTCAGCGAATAGCCCTTGCTCGTCCAGAACTTGACGCCGTCCGGTGTCTTTGCGTTGATGCAGACCGCACAGCCTGCCGTCGCCCACGAAGAACCGCCGCTCGAAGTGACATCGCCCGTAATCACGATCTTTTTCAGATGCTCCGGATCGGTGATCGGAATCTCGACAAAATCATTCTCATTGATTCTGTCCATGGGATCATCGTAAACCGTCGATTTTTCGATCTTTTCCTCCTGCTTTGCATTGGCAAATGCATCTGCATTCTCCGCAAAGACGATCATCGCCGCACAGTATGCAGGCAGCTCGATGCTTGCCTTGCCGCCGCTGACATCCGAAACGCCGAGCAGCCTGATATCGGTCGAATCCTTCGTGATCGCGTAAACCGCTGCCTTCTGGTATTCCTTTGCTGCGCCCTTGAGCGAGATCACTGCATTCTCCGCATCGGTCAGGCTCTTGTTCGTCACCATGACCGTGACGGCGGAAGCATCCTTGTTCTTTGCCGCATAGACGCTCGATTTCGAGACATCCTCGGTCGTTGCAGGCATGAGCGTATCACCGAAGCATCCGCCCTTGCCGTCATAATTCGTATACAGATTCAGACCGGAGAGAATGTATCCGCTGCCGCCCCAGAGCGATGCAAAATACACATTCGCATCGGCATAGCAGCCGAGTGCCTCTGCCTGTGCGATTGCGCCGGAAGGCTCCTCGTCACCGCCGAAATTATACTCGGTGATTGCGAGCTTCGTGCCCGGATAATACTTGTCGATCGAAGCCTGCACGGTCGGCAGGATCGGGATATTCTCGGTGCACCACTGACCGATCCAGCTGTTCTCGACAAAGCCCTTTTCATAGAGCGTGCGGACGGACTGGAGTCTGTCCTCTGTGCCGTTGCGGCAGGATTCGGAATAATAGTGAATATCGAGCACATCCAGCAG
Organism: uncultured Ruminococcus sp.; assembly: GCA_946188175.1. GTDB lineage: Bacteria > Bacillota > Clostridia > Oscillospirales > Ruminococcaceae > Firm-04. The sequence goes on along the minus strand of CAMHUJ010000283.1, from coordinate 2,126 downwards.
ACGGACGCCTGCCTTCTCCGATGCCTGCTTCATGCTCTCAAGATAATAATCGAGATACCAGTGATAGCCGCCCTCGGCTTTCAGCGTTTCCCATTCGGTGCTGCTGTCATCATCGGCAAGATGATCGTATGCGGTATAGCCGTAGAGCGACGGTCCGAAGATTTCCGCCTTCGGGTCGAGCTTTTTGACCGCCGCCGCCATTTCGACCGACTTCTCGCTCAGCTCCCTGATGCCGACCGGCTGCGGATGCATCCGCGGATGCGTACTGCTCCAGAGCGCCGGTTCATTGTCCAGCGAATAGCCCTGAATACCGGTCTTTGCCTGCGAATCACCGAGCTTTTTGATGATGTAGTTCACATACTCATCCATATAGACGGCATCGTCGGTAAGGTCGGGCTCATCGGCAAATGCGCTGCCCTTGACCGCCTTGACCTCGTGCCAGCGCTTCGACGGCGCTGCCTCGTCCTCTTTGACCGTGCCGTCCTTATCGGCTGCGGCATAGCCCGCAAGCTGCAACGTCGTCAGCTTATAATCCACGCCATACTTTGCCGCTTCCTTCGAGAGCTGCTGCACGCAGTCTGCCGGTGCATCGGACGTCGAAAGGTTATTATCGGAGCTGTGCTTCCAGTCTGCGCCTGCATTGGATGCATTGTTCTCCCAGTTGTAGGCGGTCATGCGGTTGCCGCCCTGCCGGAGCGCGGTCGTCCGCACCTTTTTCAGATCATCCTGATGGCTGTATTCATTGATGCCGAAGATATACGGACTGATCGCCTTGCCGCTGCCGGAAAGGTCAACGGTAATGTTCATATCATAGCTTCCGGCAGCAGAGACCGCCGGCATACTAACAGACACCGATGCCGTGAGCATCGCAAGCGCTGTCAGAAAGGTGAGTGCTTTTTTCATTCGGATTCCCCCTGATCGTTTTCATAATTCATCGTCCTCCCAGTTCGGGAGCGGCTCGATATCCTCTGCTGCAAAGTCGCGGAATGCGCCCCTGTGCCAGAGATCGACGCCCGGATTGATATTGCGGATATAATTCGTAATGGTCTTCGCAAGAATCAGCAGCATCGTCAGCGGAATCTTATGCGTATTGCCGTAGAGGAAATCATCCGCGGCAATATCCGCCTTCATGCGCCAGACCAGACCGAACCGCTCCATACGGTTCAGGATCCGGCGGACATCCTCCGCCGGAATCCCGAGATTCTTTGCGATGCCCGATGCCGTAAACATCTGATTGCGCGCGCCGTTTCCGAGATATGCAACCATGCGCAGTGCATTCTCATCCGCAAGCGTATAAAACAGCCGCCGCATAGACAGTGTATCACCGAGATACGGACCGACACCCTCCTCCGGCACCTCCAGAAAGCAGGCGTACCGCAGGTCGGAATCCAGACGCATCAGCACCTGCTCCGTATCGGCTTTCAGAACGGCAAAGGTCTCGCAGGCGAAGTCCTCCGGCAGTCTGCCGACCGACTCCCATGAGGGATGATAGGTGCAGACCGCGGTGTACATCATCCGCATAAAGAGCGCAGGTCTCTGCTTCGGAGATGCGCTCCGGAACGCCCGGCTGACCGCCGTTTCCAGATCCGGCTCATCCTCGGAAAAATCACGCCCGAACAATGTATCCAGCGAGATATTCAGCGTATCCGCAAGCCGCACGAGCAGCGCGGCATCCGGAAAGCTGTTCTTTTCCCATTTTGAGACTGCCTGAGCGGAAACATTCATTCTGCCGGCAAGCTGTTCCTGTGTCAGTCCCAGCTCCTTTCTGCGTTTCGCAAGATTGGAATGGAAGTCATTTGCTTTCATAGCATTTACCCGTACCGAAACGCAGCGGAACAAATAGAAGGGGTATCCGTTCGGCGTCTGCAATCGGCTTTTTTCCTTTCCCGATAAGATTGTAACATAGTTTGCGGTTGAGTGCAAGCGAATAATCCTTGTGTTCTCTCAATCGCCGTATGTGCAGCTCAACTGTCAGTTGTGCCGTAATTCCAGTATAGCACAATTTCTTCCGGAATGCAAGACAAAACTTTTGAATTAGAAATAAGGAATGAGAAATTGTTGTATCGCCTTGCGGCGATGATTTGAAAAGTGAAGGGAGAACAGTGAAAAATGAAAAGTGAAAAACG